>NZ_JADEWJ010000405.1:0-2196 GCF_015207725.1 Synechocystis sp. LEGE 06083 | reverse complement strand
AATCTTTTGTGAACATATCAACTCAATGTTTTGGGAGGAAACCGACCATGTTCTGGAAGTTCAGACAAGTATTTCGTTTCTGGTTTTGTTATTTGAATCAACCCATTTTCAGTCGCGAGTCAAAGGCAACATGGCGGTTGACCCATTTTTGGTCGATGTATCAGATCTCTTTGCTGGAATCCTGTTGGCAAAAAAGTCCCGTCAAGGAAACTTCCCTCTAGTGACGGCATAGTTAGCCAGTCTTGGTAAGGAGTCGAGGGAGTTGGCAGTCAACCCACCATGGGTAGTGGAGTGGATTCTGGGGGCAGACGAAAAAAACAACATAGCATCGGCACCAGAAACAAATCCCCTGTTGGCTGGGTTTGGTGATTGACCAAGGGATTGCATTGTGGGTCACTGTAATTATTGACTTTTCCCCCAAGGCCCTAACCCGTGTCCTTACCAAGGAGGGCAGGCAGTTGTGCTATGATCCTTGGCCAATGGCCCCAGTGGTTGCCTTGGTAGCGATCTTGTCAGGAAAATTCGTCTATGACCCCATCAGATTATCAAGACCAGGAAGTTAAAACCCCCAAAGTAGAGGTGGTGGATTCCTACGATACGGGGAACGATGGCATCACCGATGCGGCCCGCAAATATTGGTTGCAGTTCCAGCAATGGTTTGATAAGTTGCCCCTCCCCGCCAAGGGGGCCGTGGCGATCGCCGTTTTGTTCGTTACCTTTTCGATTTTGACCCAGGTGCTGAGGTTTGTGGCTTCCTTGGTCACTTTGGCCATTTTGTTGGTGATTCTCTACGGAGTGTACCGGGTCTTTCTCCGCCAGGACAAAGATGGCTAATCTCCATTAATGACAGAATTTTCCCGATTCCCTTTTCCCTTCTTCCGATCCTGAAGTCCGCTGGCAGTTGGGGGGTTTTGGTCGTCCTTGTTTTTGACAACTGAAGCAAGGGAAAGGTTTTCCTGGGAACCAAGCCTCGGGGCCGACTTTCTTTGGGATTGATTATTAACCATGGCCTGATCTGGGACATCGCTGGGGCTGTTCTTCAGCAGGGGAATGGTGGAATAGGGACAAAAATTCTGCTGGGCTGGGGAACAGGCTAAGATTTGTTAATATCTCCTCTGCTCTGAACCCAATGACCTTTTCCTCCATTCTGCGCCATCTGCAAACCCTACCTCTGAGCAAAGACCTGCGGGAAAAATTACAAAAGCGGGGCCATGTGCAACTCAGTGGGCTACCCCGCTTACCCAAGGGGTTGATTGTTTCCAGTTTGGCCCAGTCCTTAGAGAAAAATCTTTTGGTCATCACTGCCACGTTGGAAGAAGCCGGACGGTGGACAGCACAGTTAGAACTGATGGGTTGGCAAACCGTTAACTTCTACCCCACTTCGGAAGCTTCCCCCTATGACACTGGGCGGCTGGAGTCGGAAATGGTCTGGGGACAAATGCAGGTGTTGGCGGAATTGATCCAGGGCCATCAGGTTAAGGGCAAGGCGATTATTGCCACGGAAAAGGCCCTGCAGCCCCATTTACCGCCGGTGGCAACCCTGCGGCAGTACTGCTTGACCCTACGGCGGGGTCAGGAGATGGATAGCAAAAGTCTGGAGTTAACCCTGACTAGATTGGGCTACGAACGGGGGAGCACCGTAGAAACGGAGGGACAATGGAGTCGGCGGGGGGACATTGTTGATATTTTTCCGGTGTCGGCGGAGCTACCAGTGCGGCTGGAATGGTTTGGCGATGAGTTGGAAAAAATTCGGGAGTTTGATCCTTCGAGCCAGCGTTCTTTGGATGACTTGACTGGTTTGGTGCTGACCCCCACCAGTTTTGACCAGGTAATTGAACCGGCCCTAAATGCCCAGGCCATCGATCTCTCTGCTTGGGGAGAAGATGCGGAAACTGAGGCATTGTTTGGCAAGGAGGGATTGCAGCGATTTTTGGGTTTGGCCTTTGCTGAGCCTGCTTGTTTATTGGACTATTTGCCGACGGAAACGGTTTGTGTGCTGGATGAACCGGAACAATGTGCGGCCCATAGTGAACGGTGGTTTGATGCGGTGGCCCAGGATTGGTCAGCTTTGCAGTTGCCGGATTTGCCCCAATTACATCGGGATTTTTCGGCCCTTGGCGATCGCCTGAAGGAAAGTTTTACCTATATCTCCCTGTCGGAAATCCACGAAGTTAATACGGATAGTCTGGATATTTC
>NZ_JADEWJ010000404.1:0-2229 GCF_015207725.1 Synechocystis sp. LEGE 06083 | reverse complement strand
GTGGGGTAATAGGCTTCCCAGGGGGCAAGATTTTCCGCTTGGGTGAGGTATTGGGTGAAGGCCGGCACCTTTTCCGCCGCCAAAGCCCGGAAAGCCACTTCTGATAGTTGCCAAGCCCGCAAAATGGGAAATAACCACACGGCGATCGCCAAGAGGAAAGCAAGACCAGCCAAGAACACTGGCCGGGCGAAACGACTGGGTTTTGGTATTACTGGATCGGCAGAATAAAGCTGTAGTAAACAGGCAAAATAAATAATAATAATGCCGCTAATGCAAACATTGTCCAATTGATAGTCTGTCCAACTAGTCACCCCGTAGGCTATCAAAGCGCTAGTGAGGGTCCAAATTATGATTTTTACTGTGTTTAAATCAACGCTATTGCCCTTGGCGGTAACTAAATCCCTATTCATTAAACTGCGAATTAACTGCCAAATTAAACCAACGGTTAACAGTGAAGGAATTAATACACCCCAAATTCCTAATTCCGCCAATAATTGGGCGGGGGTGGAGTGGAGCTGGTAAATAAATTCCGATTCCCGCCCAGCCCACACCGGTCGATAGAGTTGATATTGCAGGGGTACATTGCCCAAACCAATGCCAGTCCAAGGGTTGGCTGAACCCATGCGCCAACCAATTTCAAAATTAATTAAACGATAGGCGAACTGTCCCGCCCCTTGCCCTCCCATTATGCCGGTGAAACTAGTTAGTAAACGGTCATTGGTGCCGATAAAAATTCCCACTACGGCGATCGCCATACTGCTTAGACCCAACCACCAAAGCCAAGGCAACCTACGCAGTAAACCAACGCCGATAATGGCTAGTAGTAATAGGGTCGCCAAACCTAACAGGCCGCCCCGGGAGCTAGTGGTGTAAAAATCGATTAAACCCAGTGCTAAAGCCATGGCCCAAAACCAGCGTTTTTTGCCTTGATTGAGCCAAATTAAAACACTTAGCAGGGGCAAAATTAACACCAAGTAACCCGCCACGTAATTTTGGTGGCCAATGGGGGCCCAATTTTGCAATTCCAATACCCCAAAGCTAAAGGTTTTAGTGAGGCCCATTTCCTTGGCGATCGCCGCCGATTGCCAGAACGGAATGAGGGTTTGGGTAAACCAAAGCAATAGGCTAATGACAATAAAAGCAAAGCCGACATAGCCCTGCCAAGTTAATAGTTTATTGATAGTTACCAAGGGTTGGGGTTGAATTTTTAGCCAACCTCGTAATCCATATAAACCGGCTAGAAAAGCTAGTAATGTCCAGCTATGCCAATGGGCCTGGGCGGAAAATTGGGCCGTTATGTTACCCACCGCTACGGCGATCGCCAATGCCAACAGCAACCAGTCGAACCCCAGTCCGAGGGAAATTAAGCGTTTATTTTGCCAGATTTGCCACAGACACCACAGCACAGTCAACCAAAGCCAAGTTTGCCAAACAAAGACCCAGGGCCAACTCACCAACAAACTATTGCCATTGGGCAACAGGGTAAATAAGCCATAAAGTAATGCCGTCAATAGCCCCAACAATCGTCCTGGGTTACTAGAAGGGGGAGTGGATGAAGGGAGATTAACAGGAGGGGAAGGAGAATCGGCGGCCATGCTGGGCAATACTCACAGGAAAACACTTTCCCATTTTGCCCTCTTCTCAGAAAAAAACCGCCCCGGAGGACGGTAATCAGATTTTCGTGTGTGAGGAGGAAATCGCGTCGAGTTCTGCTTATTTCTTAACCTCACTGTATTTACGATTCTAAACTAAAATTCAGGGCCCTCCACTCACCCGATTGAGTGAATCGCTGGCGATCGCCATGGCGGTATGATGAAGCCTGGCCTAACGATTACAGCTCCGCCAATATCCGTTCCATTGTCAAAAATTTGTTGGCGATAGGGGAACCACTTGCCGATGGATGGGCGGTATGACAAGAAAAACGGTTTTGAGCACTTAAACTTTGACTTTTGTGCGGAACCGTCCCTGTTCGTGGGCGGCCGACTTCGCCATATCCACTGCGGCATGGAGCCCTTGTTGGGGGGAACGCTCTGCAATGCCCAGGTCCACAGTGATATTTCCCTGCTGGAAACCGAGGGCTAGTCTTTCTCGAATAAAATCCGCTTGGCTGATGTGGCACTCAATGCAAAGGATGGCAAATTGCCTGGCGCCAATGCGGGCACATAAATCCTCTTGACGGCAAATGGTACGAATAATTTTGGCGGCCTGGCCCATCAGGCGATCAACCTC
>NZ_JADEWJ010000001.1:0-40124 GCF_015207725.1 Synechocystis sp. LEGE 06083 | reverse complement strand
GTTAATTGGTCGTACTCCTCTAGTTCGCCTCAATCGTATTCCCCAATCCGAGGGGTGTGAAGCTCAAATTGTAGTCAAGTTAGAAGGGATGAACCCGGCGGCGTCGGTAAAAGACCGCATTGGCGTCAATATGATTAACCGGGCAGAACAGGAAGGGTTGATTGAACCAGGCAGGACTCTGTTGATTGAGCCCACTTCTGGTAATACAGGTATTGCCCTCGCCATGGTGGCGGCGGCCAAGGGTTATCAATTAATTTTGACCATGCCAGAAACCATGAGCCAAGAACGACGGGCTATGTTAAAAGCCTATGGAGCCAAATTGGAACTCACCCCAGGGGGAGAAGGTATGGGCGGGTGCATTAGAAGGGCCCAGGAATTGGCGGAAAGTTTGCCCAATGCCTATATGTTGCAACAGTTTGATAATCCGGCTAATCCTCAAATTCATCAACAAACTACGGCATTGGAAATTTGGCAAGATACGGACGGAGCCATTGATTTTTTGGTGGCGGGGGTAGGCACTGGTGGCACAATTACCGGGGTTGCTTCTGTATTGAAGGAGAAAAAGCCTACTTTTCAGGCGATCGCCGTGGAACCCCAAAATAGTCCGGTCTTATCGGGGGGGAAACCAGGTCCCCACAAAATCCAAGGCATTGGGGCAGGTTTTATTCCCGAAGTGCTGGATGTGGATTTAATTGATGAAGTAATTACCGTTACTGACCAAGAGGCGATCACCTACGGCCGTAGATTAGCCAGGGAAGAAGGTTTATTGTCGGGGATTTCCACCGGGGCAGCTCTAGCGGCGGCCATCAAAGTGGGAAAAAGACCTGCCAATAAAGATAAATTGATTGTTATGATCCAACCTAGTTTTGGGGAAAGATACCTCAGCACCCCCCTATTTCAGGATTTGGACTAGGAAAGGAATTTTTCCTGAAAACTTTGCCAGAAAAAGGAAACTTTCGGGAATTGTGAGTTATTTTAAAGCGTAAGTGGCCACACAATACGAGCATTCCCCATGGTAACGCTACTCGAAAATCCCTTCCGCACTGGACTCCGCCAAGAACGCACTCCAGAACCCCTCATTTTAACCATTTTTGGTGCATCGGGGGACCTGACCCAACGGAAACTGGTGCCAGCCATCTACCAAATGAAACGGGAGCGTCGTTTACCCCCGGAGTTAACAGTTGTCGGTTTTGCTAGAAGGGACTGGAGCCACGACCATTTTCGTGAGCAGATGCGTAAAGGCATCGAAGAATTTTCCACCGGCATTGGCAGTGAGGACCTGTGGAATGAGTTTGCCCAGGGGCTATTTTATTGCTCCGGCAACATGGACGACCCAGAAAGCTATCTCAAATTGAAAAACTTCCTCGCGGAATTAGATGAAAAACGTAACACCAGGGGCAATCGGGTCTTCTATTTAGCCGTTTCCCCCAATTTCTTTCCCCCAGGTATTAAACAATTGGGGGCGGCGGGGATGCTTAGTGATCCGATAAAAAGCCGGATTGTGATCGAAAAGCCCTTTGGTCGAGATTTAAGCTCAGCCCAAAACCTTAACCGAGTGGTGCAGGGGGTTTGTAAAGAAAATCAGGTATATCGCATCGACCATTATCTGGGCAAAGAAACGGTGCAGAACCTGATGGTATTCCGCTTTGCCAATGCAATTTTTGAACCATTGTGGAATCGCCAGTTTGTCGACCACGTACAAATTACGGTAGCAGAAACGGTAGGTGTAGAAGAACGGGCTGGTTATTACGAATCTGCCGGTGCCCTGCGGGACATGGTGCAGAACCACCTGTTGCAACTGTTTTGCTTGACCGCCATGGACCCCCCCAACGCCATTGATGCAGATAGTATTCGCAACGAAAAGGTCAAAGTTTTACAGGCTACCCGTTTGGCAGATATTAATAACCTGGAAAATGCTGGCATCCGTGGTCAATATAAAGCGGGTTGGATGGGGGGCAAACCAGTCCCCGGCTATCGGGAAGAATCAGGGGTAGCTCCCACTTCTACCACCCCCACCTTTGTCGCCCTCAAGTTAATGGTGGATAACTGGCGTTGGCAGGGAGTCCCCTTTTATCTCCGCACCGGCAAGCGTATGCCCAAAAAAGTGAGTGAGATCGCCATTCAATTCCGGGAAGTTCCATTGTTAATTTTTCAATCCGTGGCTCACCAAGCTAACCCCAATGTGTTGAGTCTGCGAATTCAGCCCAACGAAGGTATTTCTCTCCGCTTTGAAGCAAAGATGCCTGGTTCAGAATTGCGTACCCGCACCGTGGATATGGATTTTAGCTATGGTTCTTCCTTTGGGGTGGCCACGGCTGATGCTTATCATCGTCTCTTACTGGATTGTATGTTGGGGGATCAAACCCTCTTCACTAGGGCTGATGAGGTGGAAGAAGCTTGGCGGGTAGTAACTCCGGTGTTATCAGCTTGGGATGCCCCCAGTGATCCCCTTTCCATGCCTTTGTACGAAGCTGGCACCTGGGAACCGGCAGAGGCGGAATGGTTAATTAATAAGGATGGCCGTCGTTGGCGCAGGTTATAGATCGCTAGTAAACCAAAGTTAATCAACCGGTTAACATCGACCCTAATTATGGATACTGATTAGCAATTTTTTGACTGCAAAAATTATTGTTTATGAATAATGAATTAGGGGTCACTGTTCTAGGGAAAAATGCCCATCAAAGTAGATGGTTTTTAGTTCCATTGGGAATGATTGTTTTACTTTGTCTGGGCACGGTATATTCCTGGAGTATTTTCAGGACTCCCCTAGAGAATGAATTGGGCATTAGTGCAACAGCTAGTTTACTGCCCTATACTTTTGTGTTGGTTTTTTATGCCATTTTTATGCCTATTACGGGGTTTTACATTCCCCGCCTTGGTACCCGTAAAATCACTGCTGTTGGTGGTATTATTGTCGGTTTGGGTTACATTTTATCTAGTTTTGCCACTAACGTCGGAACTTTGATTTTTACCTACGGAGTAATTACCGGCATTGGCATTGGTATTGTTTATGGTGTTCCTATGGCTGTTGTGGCCCGCTGGTTTCCGGACAAAAAAGGACTAGCGATGGGATTAACTATTATTGGCTTTGGCTTATCTCCCCTGATCACCGCCCCCCTGGCTAACCATTTAATTAGTGTTTATACTGTCCGCCCTACCCTGCGTCTTTTGGGCATTGTCTTCACTCTGGTTATTCTGACTATTTCTTTAACGATGAAATTTCCTCCCAGGGGATGGCAACCACCCCAGAAAATCACTAATACTGAAACTATTTTAACCCCGGTTTATCCCCAAAATTTGTTTAAAACCCGCTCATTTTATGGTCTATGGATTTGCTATATCATCGGGGCATTAGTGGGGTTGAGTGCCATCGGCATTTCCAGTCCGGTGGGACAGGAAATTATTAATATTAATCCCAATGTGGCGGCGGGTAGTGTATCCTTATTTGCCCTCTTTAACGGAGTAAGTCGTCCGCTATTTGGCTGGCTTGCTGATAAATTTAAGCCCCACCACATTGCAATTTTATCCTATGTTTTGATTTTGATCGCTTGTATTCTAATGATCAATGCTCAAACCGGGCAGGTTGCCACCTACTTAATTGCTTTCTGTTTATTCTGGTTCTGCCTAGGGGGTTGGTTAGCCATGGCTCCCACTATGACGCTACGCTTTTTTGATCCTGACCAGTACGCCCAAAATTACGGCATTATTTTCACCGCCTATGGCATGGGGGCTTTAATTGGAACTCTGGTAACAGGTCGGGTTCGAGATTTATTTGGTAGCTACACCTATGCGTTTTACCCCATGGGTTTATTAGCTATTATTGGCATTATTGTAGCCTGTACTTTGCTAAAGAAAGAAGGATCAGCTTCGGCAACATTCAGCAGAAAATGAATCTATGTTGTGAAGTTTATATTACTTAAAGCGATCAAAAAAATCTGTATCAATTTCATAAACTATTTTGGGTTTTAAGCCTAATTCTAACTGCTCAAACATTTTAATTAACTTGTTTGAGTCGACCAATTCAATCGGTGATACCCTATCCCGGATAGCTTCTCTCTCTGCTTCTTTGGTGAAACTTCCTGTGGTGATTAAAATCCCCTTGTCGGCCCGACCCATCATGGCCCCGCGAAAATCTCTGATTTGTGGTGCTCCCACCGATCCTGCATAACGTTTACATTGAAATAAAACCGGGATGCTTAACAGGGGATTAATTTGCAAAATACCTTTGCCGTCAATGCCTCCATCTCCAGTTTTTCCTGTAACCTCCACCTCTTGAAAACCAGCTTCCCGCAAAAATTGTTTACACAGGTGCTCAAATCCGCTAGGGGAAAGATTTCTTAATATCTGCAGTAGTTTTTCTCGATAGTCGACTGTAATCAGACTTTCGCCATCGTCAGGGGCATAAATTTCCTCTTCTTGAATTTCCCAATTATTTCCATTGGAGTCCACCGATTTTTTATCCTTGAACTCGCCCTGAACTTCCTTGAAAATGGTGAATGCTCTCTGATTGGTTACCGTTTCTGCTATTCCTTTCTCTGTTAATGTCCAGACTCCCCGTTTAGAAGAATCTAAATAACCAGCTTTCACCAAATAGAATCTGGCCCAGTCAATCTGGTTGATAATCCGGGAGGAGCCACTTTTAAGCTTTTCCTCCAGTAATTCTTCGGATATTTGCAATTTTTCAATGATTACGTTTTTAACTTCGCTGGGAGTACCCGAATAGCCTAATTCCCTTAAGGCAGAAAGCAGTGGAACAAAATATTTGACAAATTCTGGACCCTTGCTTGCTTTTGACATTCTTGGTTAATTAATTTTTGCTCTGCAGAAAATTGTATCAGTTAGACAATTTTTCCTTTACCTAAATGGCGATCGCCGACCAAGATTAGCAAAGACAGTTTAAAATCGTGAAGAAAAGTTAAGAGCCTTGCCGCCCCCCTATGCCCGACCAAAACAGCATCCGTATTCGAGGCGCTAGACAACATAACCTGAAAAATGTGGATCTAGACCTGCCCCGCGATCGCCTGATTGTCTTTACGGGGGTATCGGGGTCAGGGAAATCTTCCTTGGCTTTTGACACCATCTTTGCAGAGGGGCAACGGCGCTATGTGGAATCCCTCAGTGCCTACGCACGACAGTTTTTGGGGCAATTGGATAAGCCCGATGTGGACAGTATTGAGGGGCTGAGTCCCGCCATTTCCATCGATCAGAAATCCACTTCCCATAATCCCCGCTCCACCGTGGGCACAGTTACGGAAATTTACGACTACCTCCGTCTGTTGTTTGGCCGGGCCGGTAGTCCCCATTGTCCCCACTGCCAACGGAACATTGCCCCCCAAGCCATTGACCAAATGTGCGATCGGGTGATGGAGTTGCCCGACAGAACTAAGTTTCAAATTTTGGCTCCGGTGGTGAAAGGGAAAAAAGGCACCCATGTGCAACTACTTTCCAGTTTGGTTTCCCAGGGTTTTGTGCGGGTAAGAATTAATGGAGAAGTGCGAGAATTAAGTGACAATATTGAACTGAAAAAGAACCAAGCCCACACTATTGAAATAGTCATTGATCGCCTGATCAAAAAGGATGGTTTGCAGGAAAGACTGGTGGACTCCCTCAGCACTTGTTTAAAGCAAGCAGAAGGCACAGCCATTATAGATATTTTGGACAAACCAACACTGACAGTGCTAGATGGAGGTAAAAAAGACGATAAAGAAGCATTAAAAGCGGCGGAAAATGGTCAAGCTTACCACGCAGAATTGCCCAAGGAAATTATCTTTTCAGAAAACTTTGCTTGTCCGGAACATGGGGCGGTGATGGATGAACTTTCCCCTCGTCTATTTTCCTTCAACTCCCCCTATGGTGCTTGTCCCGATTGCCATGGCATTGGCTTTGTGCGCTCCTTTTGCCCCGATTTGGTTATTCCCGATCCAGAAAAGCCCGTCTATGCGGCGATCGCCCCTTGGTCAGAGAAAGATAATTCCTATTACTTGTCCTTACTATACAGTTTGGGACAACATTTTGATTTTAAACTACAAACCCCTTGGAAAAAATTAACCCAAGAGCAAAAGGAAGTGGTTTTATACGGTACGGAAGAAGAAATTTGGTTTGAAGGGGAATCTCGTTACCGCAATAAACAAGGTTATTATCGTCGTTTTGCCGGGGCGTTAAATATTCTGCAAAAAAACTATGACGAAACTAATTCCGATGCCATTAAACAAAAATTAGAAAAATATATTATTAATCAACCCTGTCACACCTGCGACGGTAAAAGGTTAAAACCCGAAGCGCTGGCCGTAAAGCTAGGGCAGTACAACATTAACGATTTAACCAGTGTACCTATCCGTCAGACCCTAGAACGGATTGAAAACCTAGAGTTGACCCCCCGGCAAGCCATGATTGGGGAGTTGGCCCTCAAGGAAATTAAAGCCCGTTTAACCTTTCTCCTGGACGTAGGTTTGGATTACCTCACTCTAGATCGGGCAGCTATGACTTTATCGGGGGGGGAAGCCCAACGGATTCGCCTCGCTACCCAAATTGGTTCCGGTCTAACGGGGGTGTTGTATGTGTTGGATGAGCCTAGTATTGGTTTGCATCAACGGGATAACGATCGCCTTTTAGCTACTTTGACTAAATTGCGGGATCTAGGCAATACGTTAATTGTGGTGGAGCATGACGAAGATACCATCCGCCACGCTGACCATATTGTCGATATTGGCCCCAAAGCGGGCATCCATGGCGGCGAAATTGTTTGTCAAGGGGATTTCCAGACCCTATTAAAAAATAAAAGATCTCTCACCGGGGCTTACTTATCCGGTCGGGAGGCGATCGCCACTCCCCCAGAGCGTAGGAACGGCAATGGGGCTAAGTTAACCCTCCAAGGTTGCTGTCATAACAATCTACGCAATATTGATGTGACCATTCCCCTAGGAAAACTGGTGTGCGTTACGGGGGTATCCGGCTCCGGCAAATCTACCCTGGTGAATGAATTGCTCCATCCGGCTCTGCAACATCATCTCTCCCGCCAAGTCGCCTTCCCTAAGCATTTACGGGAAATTACCGGCCTCCAGGCAATCGATAAGGTGATTGTCATTGACCAGTCCCCCATTGGCCGCACTCCCCGCTCTAATCCGGCTACCTATACCGGCATTTTCGATCCGATTCGGGAAATTTTCACCCAAACCGTTGAAGCTAAAGCTAGGGGCTACAAGCCGGGGCAATTTTCCTTTAACGTCAAAGGAGGCCGCTGTGAAGCCTGTGCTGGGCAAGGAGTGAACGTCATTGAAATGAACTTTTTGCCCGATGTTTATGTGCAATGTGACGTGTGTAAAGGGGCCAGGTATAACCGGGAAACGTTGCAGGTTAAATATAAGGGCTATTCCATCGCTGATGTGTTGGCCATGACCACGGAAGAAGCGTTAACGGTATTTGAAAATATTCCTAGGGCAGTGAATCGTCTGCAAACCTTGGTGGATGTGGGTTTGGGTTATATCAAACTGGGTCAACCGGCTCCTACCCTATCCGGGGGAGAAGCCCAACGGGTCAAACTAGCCTCGGAATTATCCCGCCGGGCCACGGGCAAAACTTTGTATCTCATCGATGAACCCACCACGGGTCTATCTTTTTATGATGTGCATCATTTACTGAATGTGTTGCAAAGACTAGTAGATAAAGGCAATTCTGTTTTAGTCATTGAACATAATCTAGACGTAATCCGTTGCAGTGATTGGATTATTGATCTGGGCCCCGAAGGCGGCGATCGGGGAGGGGAATTGGTGGTTACAGGCACACCGGAAATTGTGGCTCAACATCCCACTTCCTATACTGGTAAATATCTAGCCAATGTATTGCAATCCTAAATGCGAGGGCATTTTCAGGCTCTTTTTTTATCAAGACCTAAACGCCGAGTTGAAACCAAGCTCAATAGATACTGCTTTTTCGATTTCTTCCCAGTAAACATCTTCCAGAGTACCTTGTTTATTTTTAATTCTCTGAGCATCAACAGCCCTTAATTGGCTCAAGTTAATATGGCGATCGCCATTGAGTCCATTCCGTGGAGTCGGTGTAATGTTCACAACAAATGGATAGGTTTTTGTTCCAGGCAATAAAGGAGCCACTATTGTGGTTGTTCCATTTTGGTTGCCAACATCGTTTTGCAGAATCAGACAGGGGCGTTCTTTATCGGCTTCATGACCAACAACCGGCTTCAGATCGACCCACCATATCTCTCCCCGCTTGTAGGTTAAGGTTCCGTTAGGCATTTAAACCATCGCCCACTGTAATTTCCCAAACAGAAACTTCTTCTTGAAACTCTGGGTCATCCGCCTGATCTTTATAGGCATCTTCTAACTCTTTCATGAAAATTCTTCTCTTTTCTTGCCAGAGAATATCATTTATAAAGCTGCTACGATTGCTTGTAAGTTGATCCACAAAATCTAGAATATCGTCGTCCAGGGTTATACTGACTTTCTTACTCATTGTCATAAGCCGCCTGCGACAGCCCAGTAGGATTAGGTCATCATACTAGCCAATCCTACCTTTGTTGTCAATGATGTCATCTTTGAGTCGGGTGCAGTGATTTATTTGACTTACTGACCTCGCCCTGGCTTACAGTCTGCAAAACTTAACGCCTCTGTATCTAAAAAACTGGCGATCGCCATCTCAAGGACTGCTTCAACAGGATAATCAATTTCATTGGCGCGAGCAATCAGCGCATCCTGAATCAAATCTGGTAGGCGCCCTAAAATAATTTCCGCATCAGCAGACTATATTTGCTCTGACAGTTTCACTTGCACTGACTAAGACTCCATAGGAATTAGAACGTTATACGGTGGCTTCGTTGCTCTCAAAATGATCGCCTCTAGTTCCAATAATTCCAATTAATAGCCTAGGTTTTTTTGTCCAGACAATGGGGAGCATCATAATGATAGGAGAAATTCCTCTAATTAGAACTCTGTTGCTTCTTTTAAGCTGGCGATCGCCATTTGGCTTGTTAACAATTACCGGCAATTACATTCTAAAGAGAAATTTTCTGTAATCGACGAATATAGCCGTAAACCTGTGGGAAAATCCCTTAAATCATCCCTTTCATGACCTGCCCCTATGAAACGCCGTCAACTCCTTAGCCAATCGGCGATCGCCGCTGGAACCGCCGCCAGTTTAGTTGCCTGTAGCAAGGCCACCACCTCCAATAATCAAGCCACCACCGGAGGAGAGCTACCCAATATTCGCTGGCGCATGGTCACCAGTTGGCCCAAATCCCTTGATACCCTTTATGGGGGAGCCCAGGATTTCTGTGAGGCGATCGCCGCCATGACCGGGGGAAAATTTCGCATCACCCCCTACGCCGCTGGGGAAATTGTGCCAGGGTTAGAAGTCCTTGACGCAGTGCAGAACGGCACCATTGAATGTGGACACACCGCCAGTTATTACTACATTGGCAAAAATCCAGCCCTGGGTTTTGCCTGTGTAATGCCCTTTGGTTTAACTGCCCAACAACAAAACGCCTGGCTCTATGCCGGAGGAGGGCTGGAAATGATGCAAAAGGTTTACAGCGATTTTAATATCATTAACTTCCCTGCCGGTAACACCGGAGCCCAAATGGCTGGCTGGTTTAAGAAACCGGTGGAATCCCTAGCGGATTTGCGGGGCTTAAAAATGCGGATTCCCGGCCTGGGGGGGCAGGTAATGGCCCAACTGGGGGTCAATGTCCAGGTAATCCCTGGTGGAGAACTATTTTTAGCCCTGGACCGGGGCACCATTGACGCAGCGGAATGGGTGGGGCCCTATGACGACGAAAAACTAGGATTAAACAAGGCAGCCAAATACTATTACTATCCCGGTTGGTGGGAACCAGGGCCCACCTTGGACCTACTGGTGAACCAAAGCCAATGGGAAAAATTACCCCTGGAATATCAAACTATTTTTCAAGAAGCAGCCCGCAGCGCCAATTTATTGATGCTGTCCCGCTACGAAACGTTCAATAGCATGGCCCTCAAAACATTACTTGACGGAGGAACTATTCTCAAATCATTTTCTCCAGAAATTTTAACGGTAGCTCAAGAAACTTCCCAAGCTTTACTAGCAGAATTTGCCAGCAAAGATGCTCAATTTAAGGAAATTTATCAACAATGGCAGACATTCCGCACTCAAATGTTTGGTTGGAATGCAATCAACGAACTTAGCTATACCCAATTCGTCGAAAAAGTTCCCTAACCAAGGCAAAATCTTTGAAAATTACCTTCCGCTAGAAAAGCCGTGATTTCTGCTTCCGAAAGGGGGTGACTAAACCAATAGCCCTGCATTTCTCGACAGCCTAAATCGTAGAGACAACGAGCTTGGGATTCCTCCTCTATACCTTCAGCGATAATGTTTAAGTTAAAACCATTGCCCAACAGCAGTATGGCTTGAATAATGGCGGCATCTTTGGGGGTGTGGAGAATATCCTTAGTGAAAGAACGATCAATCTTTAGGGTATTGAAAGGAAAGGTTTTGAGGTAGGAAAGGGAAGAATAGCCAGTGCCAAAATCATCCATGGAAAGCCGGATACCATGAGATTGCAGGGCATTGAGCAAATTTTGGGTGGCAGTGACGTTCTGCATGACAATGTTTTCGGTAATCTCCACCTCAAGGCGATGGGGAGCCAAGGAAGATTCTTCCAAAATGCGTAAAATTGTCGGCAATAAATCCGGTGCTTGGAACTGTTGGGGAGAAAGATTAATGGCAATGCGAAAATCATCATCCACCGCCGGAGCCCAATTGTGAAAATGTTGAAAAGCTGTGCGCATAATCCATTCCCCCACCGGAATAATTAGGCCAGTGGTTTCCAGCAAACCAATGAACAAACCTGGGGGGACTAAACCCTGGAACGGATGTTGCCAACGGATCAGAGCTTCCACTCCACAAAGGCGACCGGCTTGCACATCAATAATCGGTTGGTAATAAAGCAAGAATTCATCTTTTTCTAGGGCCTGATGTAGGGCGTGCTCCAGTTGAATCCTTTCTAAATGGTCACTGTTCATGGACTCTTCATAGAAGCAGTATTGCCTACTACCAATGTCCTTGACTTCGTTTAATGCTACTCCCACTCGATTGAGCAAAGTTTCCACGTTATCGCCATGGTTGGGGTAACAGGCAATGCCCGCATAACCCTGGAGGTAAAGGGGATTATTCGCAATGAAAAATGGTCTTTTCAATACCGCCAACAATCGTCGTACAAAAACTTCAATTTCGTCCAGGTTACGGCAGGATTGAATTAACAATATAAAGGTATCTCCCCGCCAACGACAAAGTAAGTCTTCTAATCTCACATGGGCGGACAATCTCTCAGTGATAATTTTGAGTACCTCATCGGCAACGCTGTGCCCCAGTAAATCATTTAAAGATTGCAGTTCCCGAAAACCTAAAAGCACTAGCCCTAAAACACTACTTTGGTTCTGAACGTTACTTAAGACTTTGCCCAATTCTTGTTTGAATAAAAAACGGTTGGGTAAGTCCGTTAAGGGATCATAAAAGGCCTGGTAATGGATCGATTGTTCAATTACTTTGCGCTCAGTAATGTCGAAAATATAACTACGAATAAACTGACTTTCGGCGGGGTAGTGAATATGTTGCTCATAAAACTTATCTCCTATTTGTACCTCTCTAGTGCGGATATAGTAAGTGGGAGCATCTTCCCGCTGGGGAATAACATCTCTGAGCAGGGGATGGGTCATGGAATCTTCCCGAATGGAGGGGAATTTTTCCTTAGTAGCGGTGTTCAAATAGGTCAAGTTACCGAAGTAATCAATCTCCACCATGGGGTAGGGACTATATTCAATACAAGCGGCTAGCTTAGACAATTGTTCGTGGCTCAGTTGGGACAGATCATCCTCGTGGCCGATCAGGGTAATGTCCCATTGTTCCTGGGGAAAATGCTCCGACAGATCCGGAGTTAATCGCTGGCGATCGCCACCGCCGGAGATAGTATCTTTGGGGTCGGTCGGGATGGCCTGATAGAAGATTTGAATATCTTCCGATAGGGCGATGACGTCCCCATGCACCAACTCATAATCTAAATGGGATTCACCATTAACCCACACTCCATTGCGACTGCGATGACCTTCTAAATCTCCATCAATGATGTGGAAGGAAATGTCTAAATTAGGATTAATTTTTTTGATTAGGGTGGCGTGGCGACGGGAAATTTGGGGGGAAGGAATAACAATGGTGTTGCTCGGATGGCGGCCAATAGAATAACAAGAATTTTGTAAGCGAATGACCTTCTTAAACGAGGGCGAATCAACAACCAATTGATAAAGCATAGGAGCGTTACAAGGGAAAAAAGTCGAGCCTGAAGAAAATATAGTCCTAGACAGTGATCATTGTTGTAATTACCGAGCAATTATTGATCACTGCCCCAACCAGCTACCACTAAGGGGAAATAAGTAAGAGAACAATCTGATTTGTATTCGTTGCTGCCATCATTTAATTTCCCCAACCAATGGTAGCCTACACAATAATTATTCAGCCACTATATTCTTTGTCCTATTATTGTCAAGCTAGGACAAACTTTTAGAAAAAATCTCGGTTCCCATTCGGTTTTCCGATCCCAAAGGGGCCCACCAAACCATGGTAAATTCTGGGGAAAGTTGATTCATGTATAAAACCTATGCCATTCACCATTGACTCTGCCCGGGGTATTTTCCCTAACACCTTAGCTGCGGACGTTGTTCCAGCTACTATCGCTCGTTTTAGCCAACTTAATGCCGAAGATCAGTTGGCATTAATTTGGTTTGCTTACCTAGAAATGGGTAACACTCTCACCATTGCCGCCCCTGGGGCCGCCAGCATGCAACTGGCAGAAAATGCCCTCAAGGAAATTCAAGCCATGAGCCCCCTCCAACAAACCCAGGCCATGTGTGACCTGGCCAACCGGGCTGACACTCCCCTGTGCCGCACCTACGCCAGTTGGTCCCCCAACATTAAATTAGGCTTTTGGTATCGCTTAGGGGAATTGATGGAACAGGGTTTTGTGGCCCCCATTCCCCCTGGTTACCAACTCTCCGCCAACGCCAATGCGGTACTGGCCACCATCCAAGGCTTAGAATCCGGTCAACAGATTACCGTATTACGGAACGCGGTGGTGGACATGGGCTTTACTGCTGGTCAAGATGCCAAACGCATTGCTGAGCCTGTGGTTCCTCCCCAAGACACCGCTAGCCGCACTAAAGTTTCCATTGAAGGGGTAACCAATGCCACTGTCCTCAATTACATGGACAACCTCAATGCCAATGATTTTGAAACCTTAATCGAACTATTTACCCCCGACGGTGCTCTGCAACCTCCCTTCCAACGGCCCATTGTTGGCAAAGAAAATGTGCTCCGCTTTTTCCAGGAAGAGTGCCAAAACCTGAAATTGATCCCGGAACGAGGCGTTACCGAACCGGCAGAAGATGGTTTCACCCAAATTAAAGTTACCGGTAAGGTGCAAACTCCTTGGTTTGGTGGCAAAGTGGGCATGAACATTGCCTGGCGTTTCCTCCTCAACCCCGAAGGGAAAATTTTCTTTGTGGCGATCGATCTCCTGGCTTCCCCTAAAGAATTACTCAATTTTGCTCGCTAGAATGACTCCCCTGGGCTTTTTCTCTTTCCCATAGGGAAGACCATGGACGGAGGGATAATCAGCCAAAATACTAATAAATGTGGGCTTCTCGTTGCAGAGCAAGCTCACTTTTTTTTATTATGGTAATGATAATTACAAATCAATATCATAAGTTAATGTTACAAACCGCTGAAGCACCTTGGTCCCAAGCTGAAACCCAGTCTGCCCACGCCCTTTTTCGCAAGGCCTATGAAAGAGAATTAGATGGGTTGTTGGCAACGGTGCAAGCCCAGGCTTCCCAGATTAAGAAGATCGATGACCTTTGGAAGCTCCACGATTTTTTAAGTGCAAAACGCCACGAAATAGATGGGAAATACGACGATCGCCAGTCGGTGATTATTTTTGTCTTTGCCCAACTCTTAAAGGAAGGTTTGGTGGAGGCAGAGGAGTTAACTTTTTTAGCCCCTGACAAGCAGTCTAAAATCAAGGCTTTGGCCCGCCTGTGAGTCCCTGTCAATCCCTACTCCGCAGCCTTGCCATAGGTATAAACTGTTTGGCACTGCCATTGGTCTAGGGCATGGGGGGTGAGGTCGGCAAAAGCCAAGTTTTCCCGGTCCAGGCTGACCTGCAGGGTTTCCATGGGGTCTTCCCCTTGGGCCACCAGGAAAGCCAGGGCCTGTAGATCCGGCCATTCTTTGAGTTGGGCGAGGAAATTCTTCACCAAAGCAGGGTAGGGAGAATGGGAGTTTTTTTGCCAGGGCTGGCCCGACGGTAAATTTTGGTCTAGGCCGACGTGGAAAATTAGACCGTTTTTACCGAATAGGGCGATCGCCACGGGGCGGTTGTCTTCGTGCACCATCAGGGGGGTTCCCTGCAACAGGGCCCGGATTTTTTCCAATTTTTCGTACCGTTGCTGGGCTGAAGCTAAATTGGGGGCAAATTTAACGGCGATCGCCAGCAGATAGGTTTTGACTAACCAGTGCCCTAATTTTTCCGCTTTGGTGGTCAGGTAATGGGAGTTATAGTCGTTGGCTTCAATTAGCAGGGGTACCCGTTCGACAATTTCCAACCCATAGCCTTTTAGTCCGGCGATTTTCCGGGGATTGTTGGTGATCAAGCGGATTTGTTTGACCCCCAAATCGTTGAGCATTTGCGCCCCCATGCCGTAATCCCGCAGATCCGCCGGAAAACCCAGCCGTTCGTTGGCTTCCACGGTGTCATAGCCCAGATCCTGGAGGGAATAGGCCTTGAGCTTATTGACCAAACCAATGCCCCGGCCTTCCTGACGGAGATAAACCACCACCCCCAAACCATGGTTTTCCAGCATTTTGAGGGCCGCTTGGAGTTGCATGCGACAGTCACAGCGGAGGGAACCCAGGGCATCCCCTGTTAAGCATTCTGAGTGCATTCGCACCATTACCGGCTGTTGACCAAAGGCCGCGGGATCGCCCTTCACAATGGCAATGTGCTCTGTTTGGTCTAATAAATTGCGGTAGGCATAGAGCTTAAACTCCCCAAACTGGCTAGGAAATTGGCAAATGGTCTCCCGTTGCACAAAGCGGTCGTGCTGGAGGCGGTAACTGATTAAATCAGCAATGCTGATCAGTTTGAGGTCATATTTGCGGGCATACTCCACCAATTCTGGTAACCGGGCCATGGAACCGTCGGCATTTTGAATTTCGCAAATTACCCCCGCTGGATAAAGCCCTGCTAGGCGGGATAGGTCTACTGCGGCCTCCGTGTGGCCAGCCCGTTTGAGCACTCCTCCAGTTTTGGCCCGCAGAGGGAAAATGTGACCAGGGCGAGAAAGATCTTCCGGGCGAGTGACGGGATTAATGGCAATTTGGATCGTCCGGGCCCGGTCTTCGGCGGAAATGCCCGTGGTTACACCTAGATGGGGAGCTGCATCAATGCTGACAGTGAAGGCTGTTTGGTTGCTGTCAGTGTTTTTACTGACCATCAAAGGTAAATCTAATTCGTCCAGGCGATCACCAGTCATGGCCAAGCAGATCAATCCCCGGGCTTCCACAGCCATAAAGTTAACCAGAGAAGGGGTGGCAAATTGGGCCGCACAAATTAGATCCCCTTCATTTTCGCGATTTTCGTCGTCCACCACCACCACGGCCTTGCCCGCTTTAATATCAGCTAGGGCCGCATCAATGGCATCGAACATCGGTAAATCGGACGGGACATGGGGGACAGAAACGTTCAAGGTGCAGAAAAGGAAAAAGTTAAACTTAGAGAGGTTGGCAGGGAATGGACCACGGTGGCCACGGGCCGCCCATTGGTCGAAACAACCCCGCCCTATTGACTATTTTAGAGCTTTTCTGGGGATGCCTTGGCTCTACTGCCTTGGAGGATTAATTTCTGTGGAAAAAGGAAACTTATTTTGCCTTGGTGGGAGTCCTATGATGGAAAGCGCCCTGGTTTCGCTGGCCCCCATCCATGATTGACCGCGAATTTTTACTTGACCCCAATTCCCAGTCCCCATCCGACCTTTCCTTGGTTAAAAATCGCCCTTGGTTAGCTTCACCCTGGCCCTGGACCCTGGCGATCGCCGTTTTATTGGGCTGGGGAGGCATGGCCCTGTGGCAATCCCCCTGGTCAAGGCTAAAACTGCCTTCCTTTTCCACTGCGGTGGAAATTGCTCCCCTAGTGATGGAAGGGGGTGATCCCTATCTACGGGCCCTAATGCGCACGATCAGCGCCAGTGAAGCCAACACAGCCCAGCCCTATAACGTCATCTATGGGGGACAGCATGTGCGGGACTTGAGCGAACATCCCAACCGTTGCGTCAAAATTTTTATGGGGCCGAATCGGGGCAATTGCAGTACTGCCTCTGGGCGTTACCAGTTTTTGAACACCACCTGGGCCGAAAAAGCGGGTAAATATCATCCCCAGCCCCAGAAATTTTTGCTCTGGAAAAATTACAGCTTTGAGCCGGAGTACCAGGACCAAGTGCTTTACCGTTGGCTCGCCGATACCAAAGCCTGGGGATTAGATATTGGGGCCCAATTACGGGCTGGCCATCTAGACCAGGTTTTGCGCCATCTTTCCCCCACTTGGACTAGTTTGGGCTACGGCATTGAGGATAACGTTATGACGAAGCGTCTGCCGGAACTTTACCAACAGTTGTTGGCAGAAGAATTGCTTTTAGCCCATCATCACCAGGATTGAAGGGATTTAGCAAAAAATCTCTTCCTAGTTGTCCCCTTGGCCAAGGACTGCAGCGTGCCTGACTGGAATTTGTCTCGCTTGTAAAAAGGCTTTCAACTCCCCAATGGTTAGTTGGCCATAGTGCAACAGGGAAGCCAACAGGGCCGCTTCAGCCTTACCCTCCGTAAACGCTTCATACACGTGCTGACAATTGCCCGCCCCCCCGGAAGCAATCACCGGAATTTCCACCCGTTCGGCGATCGCCGCTGTGAGGGCCAGATCGTAACCCGCTTGGGTGCCATCCCCGTCCATGCTAGTGACCAGCAATTCCCCCGCTCCCCGTTGGGCCACTTCTTCCGCCCAGGCGATCGCATCTAAACCCGTATTTTCTCGGCCCCCCCGCACATACACATCCCAACCAGGATTATCCGCATTTAGCCGACGACGGGCATCGATCGCCACCACAATACATTGCCGTCCAAAACGATCACTGGCCCGACTGATAAAATCCGGATCCCGCACAGCGGAAGAATTGACACTCACCTTATCCGCCCCGGCCCGGAGCAAATTTTTAATATGTTCCAGTGTGGAAATGCCACCCCCCACCGTGAGGGGGATGAAGACCTCTTCAGCCGTGCGATAGACCACATCAATGATGGTGTCCCGTTGCTCATGGGTGGCAGTAATGTCTAAAAACACCAATTCGTCCGCCCCCGCCTCGTTATAGGCCCGGGCTAACTCCACCGGATCCCCCGCATCCTGGAGATCAACAAAATTGATGCCCTTGACCACCCGCCCTGCATTAACATCTAAACAGGGCAAAATCCGTTTTGCTAAGGTCATTGCTATTTTCCAAGAAATACCGTGGTGGCCAGCCAGAATTTAGCTAAAGTTACTACAAAAATCTAGCAAAATTGACGGCGGCATAGGGATAATACCATCGATTTCCCTGGCTTATCTAGCTACACCTTTACTGCTTTGCCCAACAATTGTGACTAATCCGTTTTTAAATTTAACCTACGAACCAGCCGTAGAATCCTTAGGCAATGAATTTTTTGATGCAGTGCCGGCGGCCACCTTTCTTGAGCATAAACTGAGATTCCGCAACGATCGCCTGTTACCCATGGTCGGCCTAGAACCGAGTCAGGTTAGGGACGATGATTTTGTTGAAGCTTTCGGTTTGTTCCATGGGGTAAGACCATTTTTAGCTCTGCGCTACCACGGTTACCAATTTGGTGAATATAACCCTAATTTGGGCGACGGTCGAGGTTTCCTCTATGGCCAGGTGCGGGGAGTAAACGGGGAGTTATTCGATTTTGGCACCAAAGGCTCTGGCCAGACTCCCTACTCCAGGGGTGGTGACGGCCGTTTAACCCTCAAAGGCGGGGTAAGGGAAGTGTTAGCCGCCGAAGCCCTACACCGTTTGGGAGTCAATACTTCCCGTTGTTTAAGTTTGGTGGAAACCGGGGATGCCCTCTGGCGGGGGGATGAGCCTTCCCCTACCCGAGCTTCAGTAATGATCCGCTTTAGCCGCTCCCATATCCGCTTTGGCACCTTTGAGCGACTCCATTACCATCACCAACCAGAACAGATTCGGCAATTACTGGATCATGTTATCCAGACCTATTACCCAGAAATTTCTGCCCCCAGTTCTGATGGGTCAACTCATATTGTCTTTTTCCAAGCGTTGATGGAACGGGTGGCCAAGTTAGTAGCCCAATGGATGGCGGCGGGCTTTTGCCATGGGGTATTGAACACGGACAACATGTCCATCACTGGGGAAAGTTTTGATTACGGCCCGTACGGTTTTGTCCCTACCTACGATTTAAATTTCATTGCCGCCTATTTCGACTATGGTGGTCGCTACCGTTTTGGTAATCAACCGGCTATCTGCCGCTGGAATTTGGAACGTTTGCAAGCAGCTCTGAGTTCTGTTATTACCAGTAAGGCAATGGCCGAGGTATTGGAGGACTATGAAAGGATTTATTTAAGCCATTACATCACCTTGATGGCCCGTCGCCTTGGTATTTCCCCCACCCTTGGCGATCGCCTGGATCTAGAGTTACGGGAAAAATTAGTCGGTCAAACCCTGCAATGTTTAGCCCAAAGCCAATGGAGCTACCCGGACTTCTTTACCCAATTGCGGCTTAATTTCAGCCCTAGTTGGCAGGATAAGGCCGATTTGATTTTGGAAAATGTCGATTTACTCGGCGCAGACTGGTCTGCCTGGCGGTCCATATATCAGCAGGTGTTGCAGCAACTGTCCCCGGAATCCTTGGCGACAGTAACCACAGTGCTCGAGCAAGCCAACCCCCTCACGGACCTACTGCGTCCCCGCATTGAAACCATCTGGCAGGCGATCGCCGAAGACGATGATTGGGATCCCTTCCATCAATTGGTGCACAAATTGCAAACCGGGCAGTAATTTAGCCGATGCCGGAATTCTCCGAAACCATAGCCCTAAAGGAGAACAACCAAGCTGCCGAAAACTCAATTTGGGTAAACCTTCAGAGTATGATGGGAGGACGTTGTGACCCTCCAGGAGCAAAAAATGTTTGGATTAGGTTGGCCAGAAATTCTGCTGATTTTAGGGGTAGTAATCATCATTTTTGGTCCCAAGAGAATTCCGGAATTGGGAGGAGCACTGGGCAAAACCCTGCGGGGCTTCAAAGAAGAGTTACAGACCCAGGATGTGGATAGCAGTGAAGTGGTGGATGTAGACCTAGAGGAGAGCGATTCTGCGGCCAGAAAAAAATAATGAACGTTCTTTTTCTTCACCAAAATTTTCCGGGGCAATTCAAACATCTGGCTCCTGCTTTAGTGCAACAGGGGCATCAGGTGGTGGCCCTGATCATGCAAAAAAACACGCCCCCCCATTGGCAAGGGGTAAAGTTAGTCAACTATTTTCCTAATCGAGGTAGTACCCCAAACATTCATCCTTGGCTGGTGGACTTTGAGACCAAAACTATCCGGGCAGAATCCGTTTTTCATCAGGCCCGTCAGTTAAAAGAACAGGGTTTCAATCCCGATGTTGTCATTGCTAACCCCGGCTGGGGGGAAAGTTTACTGATCAAAGATGTGTGGCCCCAAACCAAGCTAGGTATTTACTGCGAATTTTTCTACCATGCGTCCGGGTATGACACTACCTTTGACCCGGAATTTGCCAGCGCGGACGAGACCGAAGTTTGTCGCATTCGCTGGAAAAACCTAAACCATTACCTTCATTTTGACATTGCCGATGGTGGACTGGCCCCCACCCAATGGCAAGCAGATTCATTTACAGAACCTTTCCGTTCTAAGCTGACAGTTGTCCACGATGGCATTGACACTAATGTTCTACGCCCCAACAACGATGCCAGCCTAACTTTCAACAATCAAATTAACCTCAACCGCAATGACGAGATTATCACTTTCGTCAATCGCAACTTGGAACCCTACCGGGGCTACCACAGTTTTATGCGCTCCCTGCCGGCAATTCTCACTAATCGTCCCGATGCCAAGGTTTTAATTGTGGGCGGCAATGGAGTTAGCTATGGTGCCAAGCCCCCTGGCGATCGCCCTTGGCGAGACATTTTTTTTGAGGAAGTCAAGGGTAAACTGACGCCGCAACAGTTGAGTCGTCTTTATTTCCTCGGCACCATTCCCTACCAATATTTCATCAGTCTGCTACAAATCTCCACGGTCCACGTTTACCTGAGTTATCCCTTTGTGCTGTCCTGGAGTTTATTGGAGTCCATGGCCTCTGGCTGTGCCATTGTCGCAAGTAACACGGCCCCGGTGCGGGAGGTAATCACCGATGGTGAAACAGGCCGGTTGGTGGACTTTTTCGACTACTCAGCCATAGCCACAACCATCTGTCAGTTATTAGGGGACAAAGAGGAAAGACAAAGATTGGGAACTAATGCCCGCCGCCTAGTCCAGGCTAAATATGACCTACAGACTATTTGTCTACCCCAACAATTACAGTGGCTAGGGGATCTAGTTTCTGCCTAGCATTAACCAGCCGGGAAACTCGGGTATTTTATTTGTGAATTTAATAATCCGACGGAAAACCCCACCAATTTTGTTAAAAGGCGGGGCATTTTCTGTTGCACTTCAGTCATTGGTAAAATGCGGATGGCGAGACTCGAACTCGCAAGGCAAAGCCACACGCCCCTCAAACGTGCGCGTATACCAATTCCGCCACATCCGCGTTACCTGTAATAATATCATGGCAATCCCCCCAATTAAGCACCATTAAGGGACAAATTTTTTTCCCAACGGAGCTTAACTTAAGTAGTAATTGGTCACCATGGCAAAAAGAAAGACCGATAAACCGACCAAGAACACTAAATAACTCAGGGGGCGCAGTCTTAAGGTCACTAACCAGAGCCCAATGGTCTGTAAATTAAATAGGCTCCCCCACAGTAAAAAAGCAACCATGGACCCCCGCCAGAGTTGTTCCCCTAGGGGTGCTAATAAATCTGGATTAGTAAAGTTTCCCAGGGGTAAAATCAGCGACCAACCCATCATTAGTACCGTTTGCCGCACTGGTCCCAGTCCAGCCCATTGCAGTAGCCATGCCTGGGGAAGGAAAAAGACAATGCCACAGGCGATCGCCGTGCCGATGATCAAAACCCCGCCGAATTCCTGAAATTCTTCAATAATGTTACGGCCGAAAAGATGTAACTTTTGCCGCCAGGAAAAGTCCGCCACGGGATTAACTCCACTGGCAAAAACTAATCCTCCCTGCCTTGGGGACGCCTCCATGGAAGACTGGAGCATAATTAAAGCCCCCGACCGTAATAGGGGAATGTTTAGCAGGGCCGTTTCCCCCTCCTCCTCCGCCTGTTGACGGGCCAGTCGATAGGGACTAAACACCAACCCCATCACGATCGCCATCAACCAACTGAAAGAAATGCAAAGAAAGATGAGACCATACTGGGATTGACGGGAAGACAAAACCCTAACAATGGCAAAGATATTTAAAGTGGGCGCCGCCACTAAAAAACTGATAGCTAAAGGAATAGGGGCTCCCTGTAAAAGCAACCGCCTTACTAAAGGCACACTGCCAAAGGCCCCCAGAGGTAGCAGAAAACCAAGGGCGCTTCCGACCAAACTACTGAGCAAACGATTGCGGGGAAAATTAGCCACCCATTTTTGCTCATCGGTCCAAATTAGGAAAGTACTAGAAACAATAATCCCCAACAGAAGCCACGGTAGAGAAAGCAATAGAGCACTACCGAGCAAATTAAAAAACAGATTTAATGCAACCAAATTAGTCATCCAGGGGCAAAGCAACAATCAGATTAGTCCACCCCTTGTTCCGCTCCCTCATTTTGGGGCCCATGGCCAGGGTCCACTTTGGTTAACACTTCAAACATCGGCTCGTGGATTGCAATCATCAAAGGATCTTCATCCATGGCCACGATCGCCGGGTCCAAATTCGCCTGATTCAGGGAAGGATCCAAGGGTTTACCCAGAATACTAGAGTAGGCGGCCACCACCACAGCAGCAGCGGTCACACTGCCCCAGAACCAAATACCCCGCCAACGATTTTCCTGCTCCAGCCTGGCAAACACCTTCTGGGCCAAGGCGTCAGTGTCAACGGTCGGCGGCACCGGTACCTGGGGCAAAGCATTCTGCAAACGAATCAAGCCCAAGTAAGTCTGCTTAAACTCCGGGTCACTATCAATCCAGCCTTGTACCTGTTTTCTCTCCTGGGGGCTCACCTCCCCGTCAATGTAAGCACTCAACAGCTCGAATTTTTCATCAAACAATAAATCCTCATTCCCAGGTTCAGCTCCATCCCAAGGCTGCCGTGGGTAATCAAAGTCAAATTTTGAATTCATAGTAAACCTCTTCGGGGGAATCTCCACCGACAAGTAATAGTGAATTAGCAGTTTGTTATTAACTCTGGCCGATTCACTCCTCACAAAGTTGGACACTCCCTGAACCAAGGGTGGCAGGACTAACACCAATCATCAAAGCCATTGCTGGTGGCGGAAGTTAGGATTCAATGTTTAGGATAGGTTTAGGACGCCAAATAGGGCTGTAAAAAAGTCTGTAACTTCGCCCGGGCCCGGGCAATGCGGGATTTAACTGTCCCGAGGGAAACCCCTGTGATTTCGGCAATCTCCTCGTAGGCTAAACCGTCAATTTCCCGCAGGATAATAGTGGTGCGGAAAGCTTCAGGTAAGTCTTTGATTGCCGAACGTAAGCATTCATAAAATTCAGCGGTGGATAAAGTTTCATCGGGACTGGGGTAATCAGATTCAATGTCCCAATCAATTTCGCCGTCATCCATGCGCCGGGGAGCGTCCAGGGAGATGGGATGACTAACCCGTTTGCGCTTGCGTAACTCGTCGTAGAAGAGGTTAGTGGCAATGCGGCTAAGCCAACCCTTAAACTTGACTGGTTCGTTCAAGCGATGGATGTTACGGTAAACCCGGATCCAAACCTCCTGAGCTAAGTCGGCCCGGTCTTGCCAGTCGGGGGCCAAGTGATAAAGAATTTTATCCACATGGGACTGGTAACGCCGCAGCAACTCATTGAAAGCGGTACTATCGGGACGGGTCTTTTGCTGACAGAGCAAAATCAGGTCAACATTGGTTAACGATTCCGGGGGCAGGGCACCTAGTTTGCCTCCGCCACTTTCGATCGCCCAGTTGGTATTGACGGCTTGATTCATGGATTTACCCAACACGGCTGACTCCTCACATAGGCTCGTTGACGTAAGGATACCGTAAGAGTTTCTAGAATCACAGGTGTTTGCTAAAAAAATTTAAATTTCTGTCTGGCTGTGTCCATTTTTCCCTTCATCATTTTTACTTTCCCCGTCTTCTGCCGACAAAATATCGCCATATTGCCAAAAAAATAACACCCGGTACCAGGGGTGTCAGTGGTGCTATGGCAGGCAGTACCATGGGGCGACTCCAGTGGCGGTGAGCCACAGTTATTTCTAGAGAAAGTCAGCCCAACGACTGAAAAAGTAACCCCAGATGAAAGTGGCAGCCCCAATTGCTAAGAGGGTATTGGTGAAAAAGCGCCCCAATTCAGGGCTGTTGCCCAACTGCTTATCTTCCTGCCCGGCGGTGAAAAATAAAGACCAGGCTTGGTTGCTATTGATGGGAGCAAATTCGTTGAAGTCTCTGCGGAAGACAACGGGGGCAAATAAATCTTTGTTTTGATAAATATCGGTGTCGGCGTTCATAGTTTTACCTCTTACTTGTTCATTTTCCAGGGGGTGAAGGACACTCCTTCGGCGATCGATGGGGCTGAGCCCTGATTCAATAAATTGCTTGGCTATCTACTCGGCAAATTAGAGAGAGAGTAACCAACCCACAATGCCGTGGCCAGTGATTACTTCCATTGCTAGGAGGGAAACAAAGCCGATCATGGCAAAGCGACCATTCATTTTTTCGGCATATTCAGTCCAACCGGCTTGAACGCTGCTGTCAACGTATACAGGGGGTTCAATGGCGAAGTTGTTGAGACGGTTGTCTTGGTCGAGGCGAAATCCGCGGCTAGTCATAAATTGGTCTCCTTTGATTTAGGTGTTTAAGGTTTTTGTTTTGTAACCTTATGTAAATAAATGTAACGTATTGTTAAGATTTTTGTCAAGTCCGTTGACCAAATGAACTTTTTGTGAGTTGGCGAATTGCTTGCCTGGGCTGGGTTTGGGCGCATTGCCTAAATTCTGAGAGGGTCAATATTTTTCGTTACATTTGCGTAACATCGCAGGTGTCGAGTGTGCTCAGGCAATGACGTCGGGGCCCAGGGACTGCGCCTTTGTTGTCCTGGGCTTTTTCTCTGACTGTCTTCCTTTCCCCAGCATTTTTGCTATAAACTGACCAGAAGTGCGTCCCATTTCGTGTGCCAGGAGTCCGTCATAGTAATGCAGGCGACCCAACCGCTGCAAACCGTTTCCCAAGCTGTCCCAAAGAAATTTTTACAGGCGGACGGCGGCTTCAATCCCAACGTAGCCATGTTTGGGATAGCCATCCTCTTAATGCTTGCTAACATTTTTGGCTACTGGCAATGGGGACTGCCCCACTGGCTTTGCTTTTGTTGTTCAGTGCTGGCGTTACACCTGTCGGGCACAGTAATCCACGATGCATCCCACAATGCAGCCCACCGTAACACCATTGTTAATGCGGTGCTCGGCCACGGTAGTGCCCTAATGTTGGGCTTTGCTTTTCCCGTCTTTACCCGGGTCCATCTCCAACACCATGCCAACGTCAATGATCCAGAGAACGACCCAGACCATTTTGTTTCCACCGGCGGCCCCCTGTTTCTGATTGCGGCCCGGTTCTTCTACCATGAGATCTTTTTCTTTAAGCGACAGTTGTGGCGTAAGTATGAGTTGCTGGAGTGGTTTTTAAGTCGGCTGGTATTGTTCACCATTGTTTTTCTCGGCATTCATTACGGTTTTATCGGCTTTGTAATGAATTATTGGTTTGTGCCGGCTTTGATCGTCGGCATTGCCCTGGGGCTATTTTTTGATTACTTACCCCACCGCCCTTTTCAGGAACGGAACCGCTGGAAGAATGCCCGGGTTTATCCTAGTCCCATTTTGAATTGGCTTATTTTCGGGCAAAATTACCACCTCATCCACCACTTGTGGCCTTCTATTCCTTGGTACCACTACCAAAATACCTATCACATCACCAAGCCAATTTTGGATGAGAAGGGCTGTGCCCAGTCCCTGGGGTTACTGGAAGGGAAAAATTTCTGGAGCTTCCTCTATGACGTTTTCCTTGGTATTCGCTTCCACGGTCACCATGGTTCCCAGTCCTCCGACAAACCTAGCTAGGCTGTTTGGCTTCCAAGGCTAAAATTTGCGGCGAAAATCGGGTAATCAATTGCCAGCCCAGATAAATCACTAGCCCCAGCATGTAGGAGACAAGGGAAAACCAGAGTAGGTTGTTGCTCTGTTGCCAAATGGCTAGTCCAAGGCAGGGCAGATAGATCAGGAAGAAGGCAAACAGTACTCCGTTCCTCAGGGGTTGGGAAGCTTTAAGCCCGATGAAATAGCCTTCCAGCATAAAGGCGAGGGCGGTGCTCTCCAACAGGGGAATCAGCCAGATGGTGTATTGACGGACGCTGTCGTTGATTTCTTCGTGGTTGGTTAACAGTCCAAATAGGGTTTCAGGGAAGGCGATCGCCACGGCAGCAAAGCCCAGCGCCATTAATAGGGTGGTGACGATGGCGGTAAGTAAAACCGGCAAGAGCAATTGATAGTCTCCTTTACTCTTGAAATTACCAGTGAGGGTTTGACTGGTCATACCCACCCCCTGGATGGTGAATTGGCTGAGCAGGGCAATTTGCAACAGCAGACCATTTTGGGCCAAAACTTCCGTGCCAAAGCTGGAGCTGATATTGGTAAACAAAGAATAGGTGGTGATCAAGACCACAAAGCGGATCAAAATATTTCCTTTCAGGGCGATGGTAGACCGCAATGCTCCCCAGTCCGATAATTTGGCGATCGCCGCTTTAAACTCTCCCTTAGCTTTCCCCTTCTTGGCTAAGGCGACAATGCAGATCAAACCTAATGCCAGAGCTAAATACTGACTACTAGCAGTGGCCCAACCCGCTCCCGCACTGGCCCAGCCCCAACGGTTGATCATGAGATAGTCCAAGCCAACGTTGGAAAAATTGGCGACCAGGGAAATGAGCAAAACTAAGCCGTTGCGTTCCTGACCCAATAGCCAACCGAGGATAACAAAATTAAGTAACACCGCCGGAGCCCCCCAAATGCGGCCGTAAAAATAATCCATGCCCGATTGTTCTACCCCTGGAGCTCCCGTTAACAGGGCAAAACCGAATTTTTGCAAGGGATATTGCAGGGCTAAAATCCCCAGTCCCAACAATAGGGCTACGAAGGCACTTCTCAATCCCGCCACCCATACTTCCGCTTGGTCTTCTTCTCCTACGGCTTGGGCTGTGAGGGCAGTGGTGCTGGTGCGTAAAAACTTTAACACCCGGTAGAGGTAATCAAACAAAATTGAGCCTAGGATCACCCCCGCTAAATAATCAATGTCTTCCAAATGACCCAAAAAAGCCGTGTCCACTAACCCAGCTAGGGGCACCATCATATTGGAAAGGACGGCAATGGTGGCTAGGCGAAAAAAACGGGGCAAAAATTGATACTGGCTAGGCAGGGCAAGATTCATAAAGACTTTTAAACAGGTCAGCGGCCAAGCAAAAATGCGGTCAAAATTCACAGGGCAGGTTAAACTGCTCTTCTCACATTTTGCAACAGGCAAACCGTAACAACCTTTACCAGTGGCATGGATAGGGCAAGAATGTCCTGCCCTATGGTCCAGTGTTTAGCCCTCTTTGACCAATAGGGCCACGCTGTAGGCGGCAATGCCTTCCTCCCTGCCCGTGGGACCCAAACGCTCATTGGTGGTGGCTTTAATACCAATCAAGTCTGGATCAATGGCCAAAACTTTAGCGAGATTCTCCTTCATGGCCTGGATGTGGGGTTTAAGTTTGGGTTGTTCTGCCACAATCACGTTATCCAGATTATTAATGCGCCAACCCCGTTCAATGATGAGTTGATTAACATGGGCCAAAAGTTTGAGGCTGTCGGCCCCCTGCCACTGGGCATCGTTGGGGGGAAAGTAGTGGCCAATGTCCCCCAAACTCAACGCTCCTAGGAGGGCATCCATTAAGGCATGGGTCAACACGTCGGCATCGCTGTGGCCATCCAGCCCCAAATGGTGGGCAATGGTAACTCCCCCCAGAATCAAGGGGCGATCGCCTACGAGGCGGTGGATATCGTAGCCGTTGCCGATGCGGAGAGCAATCATAAAAATTAGTAAGTTTAAATAAATTGAGATTGAGAAAGTGGAAAATGATCGGGCTACCTAGAATTACTTAAACAACGCCCAAAATTCCCATTTGATCGGGTAAATCATTACCAAGGCTTGGGCTGAAAATCGGCTGGAGTCTCGGCCAATTCAAACACCCCGTCGTGAATGCGGGCCACATATAAACCCTCCCGTAATGCCTGTTGCTTTAAGTCATCTGACCAATCTACCGCCGCCAGAATGCCATATAATTTTTTATCTTTATGCTCAGGAAAGAAGATACGAAACTTCTGGAGCAAATTTTTCAATTGGGTAATGGATTCTTCCCTAGGATGGCTTTTTACTTCCACCACGTAAGCAGTATTAATGTCACTATTGGCATAGGCTAGAACGTCAATTTCTAGGTGTTGCCCTCCTTTGCTGGCTCTGACACTGGGACTAATGACCTCCATGCCAAAACGCTCTTGCAGAATGCGCTCCATGGAAGGCAGAGCTAAACCTTCGGTAAAACTACCAAATTTTTTTCCTAATCCCCCAATTTGTTTACCTAGTTCTTTGATTTGACGATCAGTCTCTTGCATACGGTGATCGGTTTCTTTTTGGGACTCAATTAACTTCCCCAGTAAGGCCCAAACTTCATCGGCAGTGGTAGCCACTATTTTCCTCCTTGATGTTCAGTAACAGTCAACCAATTAAAATGCTGCAAACATTGGTATTTAGTAAATTACAGCAAATTCCGAACCAGACTGATACACATTAAGCAGTCTTAACCCCTTTCATTCTGTAAGAGTTTTGCCATGTCACTCAAATACCCGAACCGCTGTAAGTTAACTAAAAGCTAGGATTTGTTCATCTAAGTCAAAATCTCCTTTTTCTTCCCCCTTACCGGACGGCAGATAATCCAGTTGAAAGCTATTTTTTAGGCCTTCTACTAAATCATAATTGGGATGCCAATCTAAATGGTCTTGGGCTTTTTGAATATCAGCAAAAAAGTGTTGTTGGCGTAATGGGAAGGCTTTGCGTTTACCAAAGTCAAAATCCTTGGGGTCATAGTGGACTAATTTAACTCCCTGGGGGTCAAGGCCCACCGCACTGGCACAGGCTTGGGCCAAGCCATCCATGGTGACGTATCGATCGCCGGAGATATTATAAATTTGTCCGATCGCCGCTGGGGTAACGATGGTTTTGGCCATGGCGATCGCCAAATCTTCCACATGGCCTAGTTGGGTGATGTATTGACCATTGCCGGGGATGGGAATGGCTCGACCCCGCACTAAACGATCAAAAAACCAGGATTCGAGGGCATTGTAGTTGTGGGGGCCATAAATATAGGTGGGGCGGATAGCGGTCCAGGGAATGCCGCTCTGGGCCAGATAACGTTCCGTTTCAAATTTTCCCTTATGACGACTTTGAGGATCCACCGCATCGGTCTCCCGGTGGGGCATTTGGGAAGAGGCTTGATACACACCGGCGGAACTCATGTAAACAAATTGTTTGACCCGACCATTGTATAAATCCACCAGGGGCTGGGTGTCGCTCAACTCCCGACCGTTGTTGTCAAAAATTATGTCAAATTCTTCCTTTTCCAGTTTTTCTCGCAACTGCTCCGGAACCCGGCGATCGCCATGGATTTGGGCCAAGCCATTGACAGGATCAGGGCGATTTCCCCGGTTAAACAGCACCACTTCATGACCTTGGGCCACCAGCACCCGGCAGAGATGGATACCGATGAAACGGGTTCCCCCCATAATTAAAATGCGCATGGTTTACTGTCTCCCTCCAAATGGCAACTGTCCTATTATCCCCTAGGCTGTGCCTCCCCGAAATTGTGGCGTTTTGTTTAGGCAGGCCGGTAAGTTTCTGGCATAGTCAACCCCAATTTATCGGCCATAGCTTGGCCCTGGACACTAATGGCCACCGGTAGGCGATCGCCATCGAACAGTAGACTGCCCACTTTTAACCGATGTTGACTGACTTTATAAACATATTCCTCCGAACGGCGATCAATGGTACCCGCCATAGCCTGGTAGATTTTGCCAACCCAAGGATAATTTTGCTCCGTTTGCCACTGTCGTAACAGCTTTAACCCTGCCTCGGTGGTGGGTGCTTGGCCAAGTTCCTGTACCAAAGGATAGGGTAAACCGGCTTGTACAGCTTGGGCAGTGAGAATTTCCAAACGGCCATCGGCTAAATGGTGATGGGTGTGGAAAATGCCCCCGGCTAGTTTGATCAATTTACCGTGGTAACCCAAGAGCAAGATTTCCTGCACCCCCACCGCCGCCGCCGACACCAAAAGGGAGCCTAACCAATTGGCTGTTTTTACCATTTGGTCTAAGGGTACTCCCCACTGCCGGGCCAAATCTAAACCGTTTTCCCCCAAGCAAAATACTAAACATTGATGTTGCTGGGCCAAACTAGTCAAATGCCGCTGAAACTCCGCCAGTTGATCCGGAGCACTGAGGGGTTGGGCAATGCCGCTGGTGCCTAACAAAGATAAACCTTCCACCACCCCAAAAGCTGCATTGGATGTGCGGGTGGCTAAGGTTCGGCCAAGGGGCAAAATTAAGGTAACTGCGAGATTCTGATCTTCATTAATACGGGGTTGCAAATGGTGATGTAACAGCCGTTGGGCATAGCTGTAAATGGCCGCTTGCCCTTCCCTGTCAAGCTGTTTGCCAATGCCTTCTCCCCCTTGAATAATCAATTTTCCTTCCCCTGGGGTAAATTCCACTTCCGCCCAAACAGGGGTATGGCGCGTTAAATCCAAGTTATTCCCTGGTTCACTGCGGCTGATGGCCAAAGCTCTGTGCTGGCCCAGTAAGGCTCCCTGTTCAATGGTGATTTCCGCTGTTATGGCCGGTTCCAACAGTTCCAACGCCACCACATCTGGACAGTTACCAGTGAGCAAGGTTTCCACAGCGGCGATCGCCGAGGCACAGGCAAATACGGGCAGAGTATAACCAGATTGGGCGGCAATAGACTGGGGCAAATTTTCTCACTGCTGATTAACTACAAGAAAAATAGGGCGATCGCCATGGAGCAATAGACTTAGTTAGGGTGAGCCGCAAACTCAATTTGTTGCCCATTGTTGGTCATATCTAAAAATTGTTCTAGATTTTGGCAACGACCTTCTTCCATGTAACGACGAAAAACTTTATTCAAAGCTAAATTTTCACTAAATTCTTGGTGGGCCGCCTGACGAATTGTGTCGGTTAAAGTCAAAGCACCTTCGTCTAGCAAGGACAAAATAGTTAGATAGGCCTTTTCCGCCGTCTCAAAGGCATTGGCAGATTGGGTAATGGAATTGTCCCGTTTGTAGTAACGATAGAGGGGGTCGGGATGAATCGCTACTTTTTCCGTGCGACTCAATAGCTCTAAATTAAAAAGTACATCCGCCGCAAAGGGCACTTTCGTCCAGCCATCTGCTAAAAATTGCCGTTGAAAAACTGGAAAAAAGGGAATGCGGGGACTAAGAATATCCGCCGCCGTGGCAAAGCTTACTTCTTGCCGTTGGGGAAAGGGTTGCTTATACAACACCAATTCACTGTTATAAACCCCAGTGTTGTCGATCGCCACGCCATACTTTTCCGCTAGGGGGACTAACTTTTCCAGGCGATCGGGAGCAAAGGCATCGTCCGCATCCAAGTTGGCCAGAATCCCTCCATCACAAATACTTACTGCCGTATTTCTGGCGATCGCCTCCCCACTGCCAATGCCGCCGGTAAAAATTTGCTTCAGCCTGGGGTCATTGATGCCCTGTTCCGCTAACAGTTGCAGGTAATCCACCCGGTCATCCACACCAATCGCCACCTGCCAACGGTCATAGGTCTGGGCCAACACACTGCGGACAGTAAAAGCAATGGTGTTTTCAGCCCTATAGGCGGGAATAACGATGCTTACAAGGGGCTGATTAACCATGGTGCAACGAAAAAAAGATAAATAAACGCCTAAATTTAAGGCTGTTTGCAAACTATATAAAGATGTCGATGGTCAGTAAAGTAAGACCACATTCGCCTCATATTACCGGAATCAGTATTGAATTTTATATCCAAATCATTAACCCCAGTTACAAACCATCCTGACCATCCGCTAGACCACTGTATTTTGTAGGCAACCACATTACCTTTCAAAATATTTTGATCAATTTCGGTATTCAGTCCTTTTGCCCAGCCTGATCCAGGGCCTACTGGTGCATTAGGCGTTGATTCAGTGCCCACTTGAACACAAACTGTTTGGGTTTGCAAGTTGTGTTGTACGCAATCGGAGCCATTACAACCATTAAACGGAGCCGCATTGACGGACTCCAGGATTCCCATTGTAGCAACAGAAATAATCGGCAGAAAAATTCGTGAAAGATGACTTAACAGTTTTTTTGTATTAACAAATTTGCATGTCGATTTGGATTTTTCTTGACCTAAAAACATTGAGTTTGGCCTTCTATTTAAAATTAACTTGATGCTAGCATTTGTTACTGTAAAATTCCGGTAAACCCTTAAAACTTCATAGTGCCGTATATTAACGCTCATTCCACAAAATTTATTTAATTTCATTTGACCAGAAATCACTGACGTTTAGCCAAACAATTGTCGCAGGTGCCACAGGGTTGTCTGGCCCCCAAAGAGTTATCCCCAAAGGCGGCCAAAATCGTTTGCCAGCGACAACGGGAACTGGTTAAGTATTGGGTCATCAGGTGGTACTGACTTTTCAATTCCCCTAGGGGATTAGTTTGATTATCACCAGGGGCAATGTGGTAATTAAACGGGTCTAACCACTCTAAACGACCCCGACGGTGGAGCCACGCCAGAGCTATTTCCAAATCGGGAAAATGGGGCTTTAGTTCTCTTAAGTTACCCTGGAACGGAATTTGTTTACTCAAGGCCTCTGCCCGTTGTAGGCATTGGCTGGCTTGGGCTAAAAAATACTGGCGCAATTGGCGATCGCCAGAATCCAACCAACCAGTGGGTTCACTAATTAACGTCAGACATTCTGCTGGTTGCAAATCCCGTCCGGCCCGCCCTACTTCCTGGAGATAATCCATCAACATCAGGGGAGCTTGGTAGTGCAATACCCAACGGGTATCGGGTTTGTCGATGCCGAGGCCAAAGGCGTTTGTACAAACCACCGAAGAGATTTTGCCCGTTAACCATTTTTGCTCCAACTGTCGCCGTTGGTGAGCCCCCAATCCGCCGTGGTAAGCTTCGCTGTCAAAGCCCCGTTCCTGTAACCATTGGGCTAAATTAATGGCCATGGTGCGGGTGCGGACATAGACTAAACCAGTTTCTTGCAAATGCTTGAGCAAAAAACGCCGTAGTTGTTGCCGTCGACAATATTCACTCAGCACCGTTTTGACTTTCAGTTGCAGTTGGGGACGATGGGGGCTGACCTGAAAACATTCCGGCGATCGTAAATTTAATCCCGCTATGATCAAATCTTGTTGCTGGCGATCGGCTGTGGCGGTGAAGGCGGCCAGGGGAATTTGGCCCTTATCTCGGCCTAATCCCTGCCGCAGGGCTCCCAAACGACGGTAAGCGGGACGAAAACTATCTCCCCACTGCACTAAACAATGGGCTTCATCGAGCATTAAACCCTGTAACTTAATCTGGGGTTGGCGGAGCAAATTCCAGACTGGCTCACTCAGTAATGTTTCTGGGGAAAGGTAGAGAAGTTTTAATGTTTGTTGGCCCAACTGGCGCAATACTTGCTTTTTCTCTGGGCGACTCAGTTGGCTATGGAGACAGGCGGCGGGTAGATTTTGCCTTCGTAAACTTTGCACCTGGTCTTCCATTAGGGCCACCAACGGCGAAACCACCAAAGTTAGCCCTTCCCCCAGTAATGCCGGCAGTTGAAAACAAATGGATTTTCCGCCTCCGGTGGGTAGTACCACCAGACAATCCCGCCCGGCCAATAGACAATCAATGACTTCCCCCTGGGGATAGCGAAAGTGGTCATAGCCCCAAATGCGACGGAGGGCATCTTCCAACGATTGGCGATCGGCCATGGCAGGCAATAGAGCTAACAACTTAACGGAGAGCTAAAACCAGTTAGGTTTTTCCTGATGGGAAATGCACCTTGAGCCGGCTTGATAGATAACTCCCCATTATCGGCAAAAGTTACGCTAGGGCAGCTTCCCCCCGACGGTACAATTCCCGGGCGTAATCCGTCCAGGTGCCTTGGCCCCAATAGCGGAAGCAACTAGTTTCCACTAACAATAGGTAAAGTAGGGCATTTTGGTAATCTTCCCGTTGGGTGACGCTGGGATCTTCCGCCACTAAACGATCAAATTTTTGGTGGAATTTGGCACTGAGTTGATTCATTGGTTCGAGCACATTTTCGTAGCCCTGCACCCAACTGAGATCATTGGTCCAGGAGGCTCCATCCATGGTGAATTGGTGGTCGGTGGCATTCAGATCGGCGATCGCCGCTTCCACTTTTTCTGGAGTAGCTTCCTCTGGGTTAACCCGTTGCCAAATTTTATGTTGCTGAATGGCTTGAATGGCGGGGAATTCAGACTCCTGCACCCCAGCCGCTGCCAACAGTTCCAAATATTCAGTGCCGTTAATGGCCACAGTGCCGGCCTTGCCCCCATTTTCTGCCATTTTGCGAGTGGCTTGTTCGTAGGCGGGGGGAAATTCGTTCATCATGACGCCGCCATTTTCTCCGTCCGCAATCTGGGTCACACAGGCAGGAATTTGATGGCTGCCCACGGGTTGTTTGCCCCGGCCTAAAGCCTCGTAATAGGGCTGCATTTGAGCCACCAATTTGGTGTCAGACCCCTGGGTTTTAATGAGGGCCACAATGCTGACTTCGTCTCCCTTGGAATTACGGGCCACCAAGCGATTGGGAATATATTTTTGGTCACCGGAAAGCCCACTACCATCCAGGTTTTCCACGGAATGTTCCTGCACCATTAACCAACGGTAACCACATTCTTTCAAGGCCTTAACGTATTCAAATAAGGTGTCGGGATGGTTGGGTAAGTGCATTTCCGGTGGAGAAAAACCCTTCACCCGCTGCAGAGCTTCGGCACCAAAAATATCGGCAAAATGCTTCTGCCACGCCAATATATGTAATTTCAAATCGGGGATGGGGGTAGAAGGGGCCACCGCATGGCTCCACATGGTGCCCAGCCATTCCACGTAGGGCTGATATTGGGCATCACAGGCCAGCCGCTTAAGGTTATCCAAAATATCGTGGCGCCCCATTTGCTGAAACGCCCAGAGCAGGTTGCCGGAGTAGTCCAACATGATGCGGGGATTGGCACCTTCCGCCACGAGTCGGGGAATAATTTCTCCTAGCCGACGGTAGCACCACGCAAAGGGATCGGCGTTATGGTTATCTCCTTCCCCAGGATGTTCAAACATGTATTGCAGGTTGGAAATCAACGCCCCGTCTTGTCCAGCGGGAATGGTGGGTTGGTGCATATGTAGCGCACAAGCACAGGCAGACTGCAAATCTTCTAGACGCAAATTCGTTTGGTGCAAAAACACCGGTTTATTTTCATTCACCACCGCTAAGATTTCCGCCTCTTGGCCAGCAATGGGGGGTAGGTCTAATTTTGTCCGTTCGGCGATCGATACCATCCGCAGTTTCTCCCAGGGTGAGTAGATTAACGATTGTTAAGATTCGGGGTTTTTGATTGACTCAAATCTATGACAATCTAAGGTTAATGCTAGCATTGGGGCGGTTTTAGCATTAATTACAATTGCCTTTACTAAGTCAACAAACGTTGAAGTTCATCGCCACGAAATGTTATGTCTGAGCAAAAATACTTAATCAAAACCATGGGTCCATCCGAGGTGGCTTTGGCGGTGGACTGGGCGGCCGCAGAAGGCTGGAATCCCGGTCACCTGGATGCCGACTGTTTTTATCAAGGCGATCGCCAGGGATTTTTGCTTGGTTTACTAGCCGGGGACCCCATTGCGACCATTTCGGCGGTTAAATACAACGAAGAATTTGGTTTTTTAGGCTTTTACATCGTCAAACCGGAGTATCGGGGTCAGGGCTACGGTTGGCAAATTTGGCAAAGGGCTTTAGCCCATTTAGGGGGTTGTAATATTGGCTTAGACGGGGTGCTGGCCCAGCAGGGGAATTATCAAAAATCCGGCTTTAATCTGGCTTACCGTAATATTCGTTACCAAGGTTTTACGGGGGCCCCTTCTATCCCATCGCCCCATATAGTCCCCTTGAATGCCATTGCCTGGGAAGACGTGTTGACCTATGACCGTCAATGTTTTCCTGCTCCCAGGGAAGAATTTCTAAGAACGTGGTGTCATCAACCGGGGCACCAGGCGATCGCCTATCAAGAAGATGGGATTTTGCGGGGTTATGGCGTTCTACGCCCCTGCCGGGTGGGGGACAAAATTGGCCCCCTGTTTGCTGATACTCCAGAGGTGGCGGAAGCGCTCTTTTTAGCTCTAAAAGCAATTCCTGCAGCGGAAAATACCATTTACCTAGATGTGCCAGAACCCAACCAAGCGGCGATCGCCTTAGCGGAGAAATATGGTTTGCAGATAGTTTTTGAAACTGCTCGAATGTACACCGGGCAAGCTCCCCCCATCGCCCTAGACAAAATTTACGGAGTCACATCCTTCGAGTTAGGCTAACTTCTAATTCCGGGTAAACTGAGCGCAGTAAAATCTAAGTTTTCGTAAAGGATTGTGACAAAATCCCCAAAAACTGCAAAAATTCGTGGGGAAAAGTGATCCTACTTCCACACTTTGTGCATAGAATAAGGCAGTGAAACAGCCGGTATGCGGGGATTTCAGGGATTTTTAATGCCAAATTTCTGTCTAGATCCGGGTTGTGGATCCTCCCGATGACCCTGTTATGGGGAGAAAAGGCCTAAAAAATGAGTCTATTCCAACAAACTCACTCTCAAGGAGATTTTTTCAGATGAATAAAGGCGAATTAGTCCATGCGGTCACGGACAAAGCGAAAGAACAACTGGGGGAAAGCATCACGAAAAAGGAGGTAGATGCGGTGATTTCAGCCGCCATTGATTGCATCATGGAGGTGGTGGCCGAAGGAGAAAAAGTGACCCTAGTGGGCTTTGGTTCCTTTGAAGCCAGGGAACGCAAGGAACGGGAGGGCCGCAACCCCAAAACCGGGGATAAAATGCTCATTCCAGCCACTAAGGTGCCGGCTTTCTCTGCAGGCAAAATGTTCAAAGATAAAGTTGCTCCTGAGAAAAAATAATTGCCACTGACCTTTGTTTGAGCGACCCCACCACGGTGGTAATTTGGGTTGGGCAGCGGAGATGGCAGGCTGTCCAGCTTTTTCTTTATTAGATTTTTCCGCCAGTATTAATCCTTTGGGCCCTCCTGCTGCCGTCCTGGCCGCCATCGAGTCAGCTTTGCCGGCCCTGCACCACTATCCTGACCCCCAATATGTTCGTCTTCGTCGGGCGATCGCCGATTACCACCATTTACCCGTGGATTGGATTTTGCCGGGCAATGGTTCGGCGGAATTATTAACTTTAGCGGGGCGTACCTTTGCTAGCTTGGACTGTACCTATGTGGTAGGCCCAGCCTTTGGGGACTACGGCCGCAGTTGGCGAGGGGCCGGGGCCAAGCTACAAACTATCCCCTGGGAAGTGAAACAAGCCTGGCCTTGGCAAAAATTGCGATCGCCATCTGAAATTACCGATAACATTGCTCCCCAGCCCCAAAAACGGGGTCTAATTCTTAATAATCCCCATAATCCCTCCGGTACTCTGCTGCCCAGGGAAGAAATTCTCGCTCTCCTGCCCCACTATCAATGGGTGTTATTGGACGAAGCCTTTATGGATTTTCTGCCCCCGGGGGAAGAGCAAAGTTTAGTATCCCACCTGGAGGAGCATCCCAATTTAATTATTCTCCGTTCCCTGACCAAGTTTTACCGTTTACCTGGATTGCGCTTAGGTTATGCCCTGGGCCATCCCGACATACTCTCGCAATGGCAGGCTTGGCGAGATCCCTGGCCGGTGAATGTTTTAGCCGAAGCGGCGGCGATCGCCTGTTTGGAAGCGGAAGAATTCCGTCAACAGGTATGGCAATGGTTACCCCCTGCCCGTACCGCATTGCAGAAAGATTTAGCTAGTTTACCGGGATTGTTGCCCCTGGCAAGCCAAGCCAATTTTTTGCTCGTAAAAACGGACATTCCAGCGCCGGAACTTCAACAAGAACTATTAATTAAATGCCAAATTTTAATCCGAGATTGCCTTAGTTTTCCAGAATTAGGCCAGGATTTTTTTCGGGTCGCAGTACGGACCATGGCGGATAATCAAAAATTAACCCAAGCCCTAGCTACCGTCATAGGCACGGCCAGATCTTGATTGGTTGTGACCATAGAATCTCTTCTTTTTATTAGTTAAATTCTTCCATTACTTTTATTTTGTAGGAACAAAAAGAAGTAGATTTACTTCTTCAGTCTAACGAGCAAGTTACCCAATATTATTAACTTCATATTAACACTCTCCCTTTACTTTCATGGAGTCCAATTTTTTAACAAGTATTTTTTTACCCCTAGCCCTTTTTTTAATTATGTTTGGCATGGGGCTTGGTCTTACCATTAAAGATTTCAATCGCATTTGGCTAGAACCCAAAGCAGTTGTAATTGGTTTAATCGCCCAATTGCTAATGTTGCCCATGGTGGGATTCGGGCTGGCATCTTTATTTTCTTTGTCCCCAGAGTTAGCAGTAGGAGTAATGATTTTGGCCGCCTGCCCCGGTGGCTCCACATCCAATGTAATTACCTATTTGCTCAAAGGCAATGTGGCTCTTTCCATTACCCTAACTGCCATCAGTAGTTTAATTACCATCATCACCATTCCCCTGATAGTTAATCTCGCTGCTAATTATTTTATGGGGGAACAATTTGCCCTCCAACTTCCTTTTTTCAAAACTGTTCTGCAAATTGCCGTAATTACCATTATTCCCGTTAGTTTGGGCATGGTTTGTCACCACCTTTTACCCAAGTTGGCCATGGTAGTGGAGAAAAATGTCAAATGGCTTTCCCTCTTTTTTCTTGGCATTATTATCGTCGCTATTTTGGTCAAGGAAAGGGCAAATTTGGCAGACTTTTTCCTCCAGGTGGGGGGAGTAACTGTGACCTTGAATCTCCTCACCATGGTTCTAGGCTATGGCATTGCCCTTTTGGCGGGACTTGGCCTTGCGGAAAGAAAGTCTATCACCGTTGAAGTGGGTATCCAGAACGGTACCTTGGCGATCGCCATTGCCACAACCCTTTTAAATGCTCCGATTATGGCCATTCCCGCGGCAATTTATTCCGTTGTCATGTTCCTGACCAGTGCCATTTTTGCTGGTTTGCTGAAAGCGAAAATATTTAGTGGGCTTAAATCTGCATAAAGACCTTTATCGATGAAAATGAATTATCAAAATTTTTTATAAGAAAGTCAATTTTAGCTGTGCATGGTAAACATCTAATCTACTCATTAATCAGTTTACTGATACCAAGCAAACCATTGGCAACAATCAAATAATTAGACCAGATAACTTTGCCTACAATCTCTCTAGTTATTTGGCATAGTGGTTTTGTTGCTGATGGTAGGCTGTCCTCCGATGCCTCACAGTAAATTCCCTAAACAGACAGTGCCCTGGTTAAATTGTAATGGGTGACTGGAAATAGATTGTCGGGTCTTCCATCGTAAAGACAATGCCTTGCCTAGAAAGGGAGTTGGCAATTTCTACACTTGCCAGAGTCAATAAGCGTTTACGCACTTCGATTACATCATCTTGAGAACCAAGAATTGTCAAACTAACCCGCAATCTTTTACCTGTGCCATCAGAATAGGAAATATTGGTGCTATTTGCATCAATTCCTGACAAGATCGAGGTTTTTTCGATGATTGCTTGTCGTACTAGAGCGAATTTTCGTTCCTCCAAAACTGCCGGAAAATTCATATAAAGTAAAACCATAATTTTCTTAGCAAGGGTCACATTTTCAATTTCTACACTTACTAAAATAGAATTGGGCATCACAATAATTGTGCCAGTACCGAGAGAACGAATTTTAGTTGATCGTAAACCAATACTTTCTACTTTTCCTAGTTCTCCTCCTGATAAACGGACGTAGTCCCCAGTAACGAAGGGACGATCCAGATAAAGAACTAAGGTTGCAATCAATTGTTCAAGAATCTTTTGTGCCGCAAAAGCAACGGCTAAACCAACTAATCCCAAACTTGCAACTAAACCAATTAAGTCAAAATTGAGACTTCTAGCAAAGGCCACCAAGGCGACAATAAAAGCAAAAACATTAATGATAGTTTCAAAGACAAGAATTGCATCGTCACTGCCGGGGCTAAATCTTCCCCCTATCTTAAAACCATAAGTGCGTAAATATCGGCTAATAAGTTTTGTGGATATCCAATATATACTGCCAATTAAAAGTAGATTAGAAATTGGCTTAAGCAGATTATAGGCAATCGGAGCGAAGGACTCTAATAAAATTAAAGACCAACTAACGGCAAGGTTAAGAACTACGAATTTTAATAGGCGATCACTTGGATAAATAATATCACTATAAATTTTTTCAACGGATTGAGGTGCTATTTTTCCTAAAGCTAATTTCACTAAATCTGTGGCATAACGACTAATTACAAA
>NZ_JADEWJ010000403.1:0-2237 GCF_015207725.1 Synechocystis sp. LEGE 06083 | reverse complement strand
CCAGAGCCCATTCTGGCACTGCTTGGCGATCGCCATAGACATTTAAGCCACTGGGGTTGGCATTGGTATTATTTCCCAAAGCTTTGGCCAAAATTACTAAAGCTTGGGCCCTAGTAATCCTTTCTTCAGGGCGAAAACTACCGTCGGGAAATCCCGTTACTAAACCGGAACTACTCACTGCTAAAATTGCCGGCGCCGCCCAATAGTTACTGGGCACATCCCGAAAATTACGGGTGCTATTGCCAGGGGATAAATTAAAAGCTTTAACGGCGATCGCCGCAAATTGAGCCCTCGTAATCTGGCCATTGGGTTGAAAGGATCCATCGGGAAAACCACCAATAATGCCCCGTTCAGCCAGGGTTGTAACATATTGTCCCCCCCAATAACCCTGTAAATCTCCAAAACTGGAGGACTGGGCCAAAACCCTCGGAATAATTGGAATAAATGCCAAAGCAATTAAACCGGAGCTAAGCAAGGTACGATTTAAAAAAATCATAATTACCTCGTAAAATAATTCAATATTTAAGAAAAATTGATTTTGAACTAGAAATTAATAAATAGACTAGCTAAAATTTACCTGGAAAAAATCAGAACACTATAGGGGCCAATGGAAACCAAACCATGCCAAGGAAAATTGTCATATCCTCCAGATTCAGCCCTGGTGTCAGTACTGGGAAAATTGCCAAAAATATTGCTATAGCCCTGCCAATCACTGTTAAAACGTAACGCCCAAAATCCCTCCGCCGGCAAGCCCAATATATAGTTATAACGGGGTTCATTGGCAAAATTAGCCACCACTACCACATCATCCTTTTCTCCCCCTTGTTCCCAACGGTGAAAGGCAATCATTTTTTGGTTTTCATTGAGATGAAAAACCTGGGTAAATTGCCCAGATAATCCCCTACTAAAACCATCTAAATTTCGCCGTAAACGAATTAAATCTCGGTAGAGTCTTACAATGCCAAAAAATTCATGCCGCTGTTCCCAATCCACCGGCACGGTGTCCCGGAACCAACCCGATTCTAAAAATTCTTGGCCCTGGAATAACATCGGAATACCAGGAGCAGTGAAAATCATCGCAGCCGCTAGGGTAGAAAGCTTTTGGGCATACCAGTCTTTGGGATTATTCGGGCTAATTTCCTGGGGAACTCGGGCTTGGCCATTGGCAACTTCATCGTGGGATTCACTGTAAATGACTCGATCAAAAGCATCATCGTTATAGCGGTAGGTAATGGCATCACCAACTGCATGTAATGAACGTTGCTCATCCACCGTAGTAATTACCGCCCGTCGAATGGGGTGAACAAACATGGGATCCCATTGACAACCAAATCCTGCTCCCCCTGCACCAATATCCTTAGTTACCCATTTATTATTCTGTAGGTCTTCTGCAATAGTAATTTTGCCGGGAAAACGTTGGCTAATTTCTAAATTAATCCGCTGTAAAAGACTCCAACCATCGGGTAAATTACGATCTTCAAAACCATTAACGGTGCGAATAAATTGGGTACAATCAAAACGTAAACCGTCAATGTGATATTCTCCTAACCACATCAAAATATTATCGACAATATATTGCCGCACTTCCTCTCGGCCATAATCCGGTCTGGTTTCGCCCCAGGGAGTATGGGAACGGTCATCGTTGTAGAAATAAATACCTCCCCGATCGCCTTCTGACCAACCATCAAACTGCCAAAGATCAAGATCACTGGGGCCGAAATGGTTGTAAACCACATCTAAAATAACCGCGATGCCATGGCTATGGGCTTGCTTAATAAATTGTTTAAAAGCCAAAGGGCCACCATAGGCTTTTTCCACAGAAAAAATATGGGCGGGATTATAACCCCAAGACCTTTCCCCAGCAAATTCCCCAATGGGCATCACTTGAATAGCATTAATACCCAATTTTTTTAAGTAAGCCAGTCGGGCAGAAATAGAAGAAAATTTTCCAGAGGTATCGTCATTATTTTGATCATTAAAGGTGCCGACGTGCAATTCATAAATTATCAATTCATTCCAGGGAGCTATGGCAAAATCATCCCCCTGCCAATCAAAACTAGGATCATGGACAACGGCATTGCCAACGGAATGGGTTACTTCCCTGGCATAGGGGTCAATGCGTTCGATTTGTTTCCCGGGCGTTGCAATTAGGTATTTATATTCAGCGCCTGCTTGAAGTTGGGGAATGTCCAAATACCAAAATCCGTTTGATTCCGATGCCATGGGACTTGCATCCC
>NZ_JADEWJ010000402.1:0-2255 GCF_015207725.1 Synechocystis sp. LEGE 06083 | reverse complement strand
GGGGAAGTTTATCCGGGGAACATGGCATTGGCATGGATAAAAATTGCTTTATGCCCAATATGTTCAACGAAGTAGACTTAGAAACTATGCAATGGGTACGGCAATGCTTTAATCCCAACAATTTGGCTAATCCCGGCAAGCTTTTTCCCACTCCCCGCCGTTGTGGAGAAGTGGCTAATGCCCAACGACTTAATTTAGGCCAGGACGAAAAACTAGGGGAAATTTATTAACTCTAAAGCAGAAAAATGAGGATAATTTGCCATGACTTAAAACAATCTGAGAAAGTAGTTAAGGAATGGCTCAATAACAAGCTTAATTTACCCTTAGGATAAATAAAATCTGGACAAATTCAGATAATCTCTCCACATTGTTAAATTAGTATCGATGCAACAAGAACCAACGGATCGAAATCTCAGGGCGATAGGATGGATTGGGGCTTTCCTGCTGGCAGTTTGCGGTATCCCCCAGGCTTACGAATGCTGGCTTAATGGTAATGCTAACGGTCTTTCTCCCTTATTTTTGGGCTCGTGGTTTGTGGGGGAAGTACTCACGCTGGTGTTTATTCTTTACGAACAGAGGAGGACTGATGCTAATATGTGGCCTCTTTTGTTTAACTATGCAACCAATATCTTGACTATCTTTGTTATGATTTATTATAAGATATTTCCCGTTATTTGACGTTAGGAAATTTCCGCCAAAAAATCAACTTATAACTTTGATAAACATCTAGGATCAAAAAATAATTTAAAATGTGTAAACGGTAAATAAAGCGGTTGGGACATCTGAGGGACGCAGTAAATTCCCTACAGAATAAGCGTTACAGCTGTCATGTGTGTATCAAATTGATTCGGAGTTTGCTGTAACAAGAAAATGTACTCATTCTCCCAAAATCAGCTTGCATTTGGTATTTTGTACCCATAGTTGATCCTCCATTTCAGGTTGGGGAGAATGCCCGACTAATCAATTTCTGGATCTAGCACTTCCACTATGGGTTTTTCCGCCTCTTTTTCTAGAATTAAAGGGGCTTCTATTTTTTCTTGTATAGGTAATGGTTCCGCTTGGCGTTGGGGCACTACGGCCTTTTCTAATTCCGGTAGGGCCACCAATTGCCGTTGTTTTTCCCGGACTTGATTGGGCAACAACATCGGTAGCGGTTCGTTTTCGTCCAACCAATAGGTGGCTACTGGCAAGGTGTGTTCTAAATCTTCTAATAATCGAGGGATAATCATCACTGCATGGAGTTCGCCAATACGTTCCGCTTCTTGCATGCCCACCTCGATCGCCATGGCCACATTGGCCACCGTTCCCCGCACAATGGCGGTACAAAGGCCATCCCCAATAATTTCGTAGGAAGCTAGTTGCACATCGGCGGACTTGAGCATGGCATCGGCGGCCCCTACCATGGCCGGGAAACCTCTAGTTTCCAATAAACCAATGGAGCGATTGCTCAAACGGCTGTAACCCCGTTGCTGTTGGGCAAGTTCCACCAGATGACTGCCAATGGGGAACACCGCCTGTAGGTTAGGCATCGGTCGGGGAATGACCAATTTTGATACCAACTGGCCAAACTGTTCTGCTGTTCTAGCCCCTTCTTCCACTGCTAGGCGCACATCGGCCACCTTGCCCCGCACCACTGCAGTACAGTAGCCACTGCCAATTTTTTCGTAGCCCACCAGGGTCACTTGGGAGGATTTCAGCATCATGTCCGCCGTCCCCACGATCGCCGGAAAACTTCTAGTTGAAACTAACCCTAGGGCACTATCACTGGGCTGGTGCTGATTTATTTGCTGATAACTGTTGCGGGGAGAACGGGCAATGGGGACGCTGGTCATTGTTAGGAAAGTCGGCACAACCGGAGAGGATCAGGGCCGCTGTGGCGATCGCCTTCTATGATAACTCACTGAGTTGGAAGCACCCAAATGACCCCAAAGCGCCGGACAAACTGGCCAACCACGTTAGGGCTTAATCCACATCAGAGTTTGACCGTATTCCACCGGCTCCCCATTTTCCACCACAATTTCCATTACCTGCCCCGCCACTTCCGCTTCAATTTCATTCATTAATTTCATTGCTTCAATGATGCAGACCCCCTGGCCTTTGCTGACTGCATCTCCCACTTCCACGAAGGGCGGCTCATCGGGGGCTGGGGCCCGGTAAAAAGTGCCCACCATGGGGGAAACGATCGCCGTCCACTTCTGATCCGCCGGGGATGGGGCCGCAACTTCAGGGGAGGGAGCCGGAGCAGAAACCACAGG
>NZ_JADEWJ010000053.1:0-17264 GCF_015207725.1 Synechocystis sp. LEGE 06083 | reverse complement strand
CAAATCCTGAACGGTCGTTTTGCTTACTTGAAACTGCTCTGCTACTTTTCTAATTGAGGTTCCACCACCTTCATAGGTCTTGACTATCCTTTCTCTTAGATCAACTGATAGAGCTGGCATTTTACTTCTCGATGAACTCCCCTGAATATTTGTCCCTCATTGTACCACCTCGTCATAGAATCTGCCGTAACCAGGCAAAAAGTTCACCAACACTGATTTGGAAATCCTCCGCAAAGGTTGGCACCGGCACAATTTCAGGTAGTTTGTCGATTACTTGAACTTGCTTGTCACGCCTATAAACCAGTATGGTTTGCTCCTTTGGATCTATGAGCCAGCCCATCTGGGTGCCATTCTCCAGACAGGACAAAATATTTTTAATGACTCGGACTGGGCTTTGGTCAGGGGAAAGAATTTCAATAGTCCAATCAGGAGCCAAGTCAAACAGATCCGCAATTTCTCCTGAAGAATCACGGGGAATACGGTCTTGGGTAAACACGGCAATGTCCGGCAAAATGGAGCGATCACCAAAGGTACAGCGTAGTTCCGAAAGGGCTAATGCCCGCCGTTGGGAACTGAGGGTCTGATTCAAGCTTGCCGACAATAAGGTTTGTAGGAGACTATGCTTGCCTTTGGGCCTCGGTTTTTCTCGGACAGTACCATTGATGTATTCTTGGGCTGGTTTAGTCTCTGGTAATGCCATGAATTCTGCTAAGGAAAGTGTCTTTACTGGAGTAGTAACCATGGCTGGGTTTCTTCAGGAAAAATGACCAACGAATCAAACTCACCACCCCAATCTAGGACACACTGCCCTCGCCCGGCAGTACACAGCAGTTGACATCATTCAGACAAACCTTGCCCCATTGCAGGGCCCAGCGCACCAACTCCACCCGATTTTCCGTGTTGGTCTTCGTCAGAATATTACTGACATGGTTATCCACTGTTCTTTTGCTAATCTCCAAACGCTCCGACACCTCCTGGTTGGTCAGGCCGATCGCCACCAGGTCTAAAATTTCCAATTCACGATCCGATAGGGACGCAGGGGGTTGATAGTTCCCGGCCAGCATGGGTGATTATCCTCAGGTATATTTACTCAGTCGGTAGACTATATTCTATGGTAATCCCCCCGTCAAGCCTAGCTTTAGGCAAATAAAAAAGAAGACCCCAGGGGCCTTCCCAGCTCAGAAGCTGTCAAAGTTCGATCAAAAGTTGGAATAATGGCGGGGCTAGTTACCGGATCTAAACGACCTAGTAAGCTAAGCCCATACTGCGGGTGGTTTCGGCACCCAAATAAACTCGGATACTTAAAAAGTCTGTGGGACAGGCGGTCTCACAACGTTTGCAACCAACACAATCCTCGGTTCTAGGGGAAGAGGCGATCTGAGCGGCTTTACAACCATCCCAGGGCACCATTTCTAGAACATCGAGGGGGCAAGCCCGGACGCATTGGGTACAACCAATACAGGTATCGTAAATTTTTACACTATGGGACATTGACTATCGGCTCCTTAACCGAGGGTTCTCCGTAAAGTCGAAAAAAATAATATTGTCAGGATTATGGGCTAGTTTACCCCAGACCTGAATTTCCTTCCGGAAAAAACGCCATAACTTTAAATTCTGTTACATCTTTGCCGCAAATCGGACCAAATAACCAAGCAAAAGCTCTCCAGTGGGGGTCAAACCCTAGGCAAAGCAAATCTTAACCATAGAAAAAACCCTGGGTACAAACAAAAATTTGCAGGGTGGCGATCGCCAGGGGCGGGCAAGTTGCTTACAAAAAGTTAGAAAAAATTAATCTTTTCTGCGGGCCCGGCCGGAAAAATCCCTGCTAGATTATTGTCTGTAAAGACTATCTGGGTAGTATGAGCACTTTTCCCTGGCTGACCACGATCATCCTTTTGCCGATTGTGGCGGCTTTATTCATTCCCATTATCCCCGACAAGGACGGTAAAACCGTTAGATGGTATTCCCTGACGGTGGGGCTGGTAGACTTTGCCCTCATCGTTTATGCCTTCTACAGTGGTTTTGACCTGAGCCAGCCGGGATTGCAATTGGTGGAAAGCTACACCTGGCTACCCCAGATTGATCTCAAATGGTCGGTGGGGGCCGATGGCCTGTCCATGCCCTTGATTATTCTCACCGGTTTTATTACCACCTTGGCCACCATGGCCGCTTGGCCCGTCACCCTGAAGCCCAAACTCTTTTATTTCCTCATGCTGTTGATGTATGGGGGACAAATTGCGGTATTTGCAGTGCAGGATATTTTGCTCTTTTTCCTGGTGTGGGAATTGGAGTTGGTGCCGGTGTATCTAATTCTCTCCATTTGGGGGGGCAAAAAACGTCTCTACGCAGCCACCAAGTTTATTCTCTACACGGCGGGGGGGTCTTTATTTATCCTGTTGGCAGGACTGACCCTGGCTTTTTACGGCGATGTCAATACCTTTGATATGTCGGCGATCGCCGCTAAGGACATTCCCGTTAACCTGCAGTTATTGTTATACGCTGGCTTTCTGATTGCCTACGGCGTTAAGTTACCGATTTTTCCCCTCCATACCTGGTTGCCCGACGCCCATGGGGAGGCCACCGCTCCGGCCCACATGTTGCTGGCGGGAATTTTGCTGAAAATGGGGGGTTATGCCCTCCTGCGGATGAATGTGGGGATGTTACCCGATGCCCATGCCGTATTCGCGCCGGTGTTGGTGATTCTGGGGGTGGTGAACATTATTTATGCCGCTTTCACTTCCTTTGCCCAACGGAACCTAAAACGGAAAATTGCCTACTCCTCCATTTCCCACATGGGCTTTGTCCTGATTGGCTTAGCTTCCTTTACAGACCTGGGCATGAGTGGGGCCATGTTGCAGATGATTTCCCATGGTTTGATCGGGGCCAGTTTATTCTTCATGGTGGGGGCTACTTATGACCGGACCCATACCCTGATGTTGGATGAGATGGGGGGCATTGGCCAAAAAATGAAAAAGGGTTTTGCCATGTGGACAGCCTGTTCCCTTGCTTCCCTGGCCCTGCCCGGCATGAGTGGCTTTGTGGCGGAATTGATGGTGTTTGTGGGTTTTGCCACCAGCGATGCCTATAACTTAGTTTTTCGTACCATTGTGGTGGTTCTCATGGGAGTTGGGGTAATTTTGACCCCCATTTATCTCCTCTCCATGCTCCGGGAAATGCTTTACGGCCCCGAGAACGAGGAATTGGTCAACCATACCAATCTGGTGGATGTGGAACCGAGGGAAGTATTTATCATTGGTTGTCTGCTGGTGCCCATCATTGGCATTGGCTTTTACCCCAAACTAATTACCCAAATTTACGACCCCACCATTAATCAACTGGTGCAGACGGCCCGGCGATCGGTGCCGAGCTTGGTGCAGGAGGCCAGTATTTCCCCCTTGGAAGTCACCGCTTTACGGGCCCCCACCATCGGTTTTTAAATCAGATTTCAGATGGCAAACATTTGAATCATAATCTCGGGGAGATGTCCTTAATTCTCCCCCAAATTTTTCTCACTCCCTGCTCAAAAAATTAGGCTGTTGGACGTGTTCCCCTGGTAGCTATGGGGAATTTTTTGTTGTTTTCAAATATGTTTCCAGGGTCCATGTGGAAAATCGCCATTGTTCCTGATGCTCCGCCACTTTTTTTAGCAAGTTTGTGTTACGCTTGGCTAGAATAATCGGTTAACGTTTCAAGACCTTATTCTAGTACTTCTAATACCCCCCAGGACAAACATAAATCCATGAAAAATATCCCTGCAATGATTGGTGGCAGCTTAATTGTTGGCTCCTTTGCGCTGTTCGGTGGGGCTATGCCCACTATGGCCCAAGAAGTCGAATGTGAAGCCTATGAAGAAGATGGTATGGGGGTTGCGGTTTGCGTCGATGACGAAGGTAATACCGCTGTCAGTGTTACGGATGAAGAAGGCAATCAAGTCACCATTGTGGAAGATGAGGAAGGCAACGAATATACGGAAATTATTGAGGTTGAACAGTAGATTAACCTCCGCCTCTTTTTTTTAGCTCACCATTGGCCAAAGGGGCGGGAAAATTGCTGTAGGGATAGTAAATAAAAACGGCAGTTATTTTTAGCGGATTCCCTAGTGGTGCTGGTGTTATAACCCCAATCCGCCAGGAATAAACTGCTTTGTCCTAAGGCAGGTTGGTCAGCAACGGTTTGTAGGGTGGTTAACATATCCTCCACAAACCAGAGTTGGTCACTGGCGTAATTGTGTTTGATCAGTAGTTGTTGCAGAGTCTTATATTTGGGCTGTTTAATTTCCTTGCCGATAATTTGACCAAGGGGAAAATTCACCTTTTGGTTTTGGAGTAACTGTTTCACAAAGCGGCCTTCCTTGGTGGTTACGATATAAAGCCATAGGGGGTAGGGGGATTGGAGCCAATGGTTTAATTGCTCAATTGCCCCCGGATAAAAACGATGCAGTTCCAACCAATAGGTCAAATCGTGGTTAATGTAATTGTCCCGCACCTGGTCTAGGGCTGGAGCCAGTTGGGATTTGCCAATTTGTTCTTGGTTTTGTAACGTCTGGGCGACGGTGGGCCATGTTTTTTCAATAGTTCCGGGGTCTACGCCCGTAGCCAAAGCTTGCAGCAATAGGGGCATTTCCCACCCTGTTTCGATCACTGGTCTGAGACGATAAAAGTTATCTCTTTGGCGATCGAGCTTTTCTGGCGGTAGATTTGGCCAGATTTGTCGACAAACCTGACAACTAGTTTGAAAATATTCCTGCAAACCGTCACAGATGACACCGTCAAAATCTAGGACTAGCAAATGGGGAAATTTTTCCATAGATTTATAAGGGGAGTATCTAACGGATTCACTACTGCATTATTGACGATGTTTTGCGAGTCTTAGGATTAATGCCAACATTTTCTCGGTGCTCTCCTCAGCCCCCCCTAGCCTAGCCTCAGGAATGCCTACGGAATTGCTAAATAGGGCCATTCAATCAAGTTCTCCTACACAAAAGTTAACAAAGCCCCTGTAGCGTTCCGAAACGTTCTACCCTAGATGCTGATTCACTTTTTTATGATGAACCTTTAAATAAGCCTTGGCCGGGCGGCTTTTTCCCTCGTTTTAAGGCGATCGCAATTTTGTTAATGGGAGATAATGAAATCCAATGAGTGTTAAGGCAAGTGGTGGCAGCTCACTAGCGCGACCCCAACTCTACCAAACCGTTCCCGTCTCCGCTATCAGTCAAGCAGAGCAACAGGATCGCTTCCTAGAAGGGTCAGAACTAAACGAGTTAACAGCGTATTTTCAATCCGGTTCCCTGCGCCTAGAGATTGCAGAGACCCTAACCCAAAATGCCGACTTGATCGTCTCTAGGGCCGCCAATCGAATTTTCACCGGCGGTTCCCCCCTCTCCTACCTGGAAAAGCCCGTTGAGCGGCAGCCTGCATTGGTGGGTGCCTCCAGTGACAGTCGCAACGGCAGTGTTACCTACGCCGAAAGTAACGGCGGCGGTGGTCTCTTTGGGGGACTCCGTTCCGTTTTTAGCAGTACTGGCCCCATTCCCCCTGGTTTCCGTCCCATTAACATAGCCCGGTACGGTCCCAGCAATATGCAAAAATCCCTCCGGGACATGTCCTGGTTTTTGCGCTACACAACCTATGCCATTGTTGCCGGGGACCCCAACATCATTGTGGTCAATACCCGGGGACTGAAGGAAGTTATTGAGAATGCCTGTTCCATTGATGCCACCATTGTGGCTATCCAGGAAATGCGGGCTGCTTCTGCCGACTATTTCCGAGCCAATGCCCAAGCAAAAGAGATTGTCCTGCAATACTTTGACATTCTCCTGAGTGAGTTTAAAGCCCCCACCCCGGCCAACAAAGTACGCCAAGGGCCCTCCAATGACATCCAGGGTCTGGAACTACCCCAGAGCTATTTCAACGCCTCGGCTAAGCGGCAAAAATACGCCATGAAGCCTGGTTTGTCCGCGTTGGAAAAAAACGCGGTCATCAAAGCCGCCTACCGCCAAATTTTCGAGCGGGATATTACCAAAGCCTACAGCCAATCTATTTCCTATCTGGAGTCCCAGGTACGTAATGGCGATATTTCCATGAAGGAATTTGTCCGTCGCCTGGCCAAATCTCCTCTCTATCGCAAGCAATTCTTTGAACCCTTCATCAATAGCCGGGCTTTAGAATTGGCTTTCCGTCACATCCTTGGCCGGGGTCCCAGTTCTAGGGAAGAGGTGCAAAAATATTTTGCCGTTGTTTCCAGTGGTGGTTTAGCGGCGCTGGTGGATGCCCTAGTGGATTCCCAGGAATATTCCGATTACTTTGGCGAGGAAACGGTGCCCTACCTGCGGGGCTTGGGGGTTGAGGCCCAGGAATGCCGCAACTGGGGGATGCAACAGGATCTGTTTAGTTACAGTGCTCCCTTCCGCAAAGTTCCCCAATTCATCACTACCTTTGCCCAGTACGATCGCCCGTTACCGGATCAACACGTGTATGGTTCCGGCAATGATCCCCTGGAAATTCAATTTGGGGCCATCTTCCCGAAAGAAACCCGCAATCCCAGCAAGCGTCCTGCGCCCTTCAATAAGGACACCAAGCGGATTCTGATTCACCGGGGGCCGGCGGTTAATAACCAAGTGGGCAACCCCAGTGCGGTAGGGGAATTTCCCGGCAGTCTCGGTGCGAAAGTATTCCGTCTCAACGGTGGTTTACCAGGCGCTAAAGTGGGCAAAAATACCGGCACCAGCGTCAAATTTGGGGAAAGCTCCACCCAGGCTTTGATTCGGGCGGCCTATCGTCAAGTTTTCGGTCGAGATCTGTACGAAGGGCAAAGGCTCTCCGTGGCGGAAATCCAACTGGAAAATGGCGACATTAGCGTGCGGGAATTTATTAAACGCCTGGCTAAATCGGAATTGTTCCTCAAGCTTTACTGGGCTCCCCACTACGTTTGTAAGGCGATCGAATACATGCACCGCCGTCTCCTGGGCCGTCCCACCTATGGTCGCCAGGAAATGAATCAGTACTTCGACATTGCTTCCAAACAGGGCTTCTACGCTGTGGTGGAGGCCATGATCGACAGTAAAGAATATAGTGATGCCTTTGGGGAAGACACCGTTCCCTATGAGCGTTACCTCACCCCCGCTGGTTTACAAATGCGTTCTGCCCGGGTTGGTTCCATTCGGGAAGACATCGGTCAACGGGTAGACAAGGAAGTGACCCCCCGTTTTGTGGAATTGGGCCAAGTTTCCACTGTGCGTACCGAGCCGGAAATCGCCTACCGCAGCAACCAAGGGGTTACCCGACAACGGCAACAAACCAAAATCTTTAAGTTGGTGTCCACCTACGATAAGGTTGCGGTTAAAAATGCCGTCCGGGCCGCCTACCGCCAGGTGTTTGAGCGGGATCTGGAACCCTACATTATCAATTCTGAGTTCACTGCCCTGGAAAGTAAGCTCAGCAATAATGAAATTAACGTTAAGGAATTCATCGAAGGTTTGGGTACTTCGGAGCTCTATATGAAGGAGTTCTATGCACCTTACCCCAACACCAAAGTGATTGAAATGGGCACCAAGCACTTCCTGGGCCGGGCTCCCCTCAATCAAAAGGAAATCCAGCAGTATAACCAAATTTTGGCCAACCAGGGTCTACGGGCCTTCATTGGTGCCATGGTGAATAGCATGGAATATCTACAAACTTTTGGTGAAGATACGGTGCCCTATCGCCGTTTCCCCACCCTGCCCGCGGCCAACTTCCCCAACACGGAACGGCTGTATAACAAGCTCACCAAGCAGGATAAGGAATTGGTGGTCCCGAGCTTTACCCCAGTGGTTAAGGTGGGAGGTTAAGGACAGATTGCTTCACCTTAGCCATCTCTGATTAGTTGATTGATTGTTCTAACCTAGCTGGTACTCTGCACTGGCTAGGTTTTTTGTTGAGGAGGATTGGGCGGCCCAGTTTTCACCATGGAGCAAAAGGCACTGAATTGACCAAGGGGACAAAATAGCCAAAGGCTGACAAAGACTTACCAAAAGTGAATTTTATGGACAGTTCTATTAGTTATGCTGTGAGGGATGGTAATGATTATTGGTCGCTTTTGACCCTCCCCTTGCTATGGCCTATCCGTTGTATGTCGCATTTATTTGGCATCAACACCAGCCTTCTTCCCAGTCCTACGGCATGGTGGGTGCGGGTCATGGCCGCTATCAGTGGCCCTGGGCGCGATTGTATGGTACGAGGGACTACGGCGGGTTAATCAAACTCTGGGGAAGATATCCAACCCTACACCAAACAGTGAGTTTAACGCCCTGTTTACTAGCTCAATTGGAGGACTATGCCCAGGGCAGGGCGATCGATCGCCATTTAGCCCTCACCCTAAGCCCGGTGGAAAAGTTAAGCCCAGAGCAAAAGGTGGAAATTCTGACCACTTTTTTTGAGGCTGATCCCCGCACACAAATTTTTCCCCAGGATCGGTATCAGCAGTTATATGAACAACGCCAGAGGCAAGGGCTGAATTGGTGCATATCCCATTGGCAACCCCAGGATTTTAGCGACCTGTTGGCCTGGCATAACTTAATTTGGTTTGATGCTCTGACCATTGCTGAGGATCGGGAAGTACGGGATTGGTATTTTCGGCAAAAATCCTTCACCCTAGGCGATCGCCAAAGAATCATTAGTAAACAACGCCAAATTATTCAGGGTATTATTCCCCTCCACCGCCAATTACAGAATTCTGGGCAACTAGAAATTATCACTAGTCCTTATGGCCACCCGATTTTGCCCCTGTTGGCGGATACCAACATTGCCCGCACTGTCCAGGCCGCCCTGGCTCTGCCGGATCCCCGCTTTTGTTGGTCGGAGGATGGGGTCAAACAATTACAACGGGGTAAGCAATACTATCGGCGCATCTTTGGGCGGGAATCCCGGGGTTTATGGCCGCCCGGGTTAGCGGTTAGTCCTGCCATGGTGCAAACGGTGGCCCAACTGCGTTTTGAGTGGTTATGTGCTGATGAGTCTGCCCTGGCCCAAAGTTTGAGCACCAGTGCGGAACGGGCAGGTTGGCTAAATTCCGTCTATCGAGTGCCTACGGAGGACGGGGAGTTGGCCATGGTATTTCGGGATCAACAATTATCAGACTTGATTAGTTTCCACTATGGCCGTTACTCTCCTTCCCAAGCGGCCCAGGATTTAATTGAGCGACTTTTGGCCCGCAGACAACCCCAAGAAACTTCCCAACCCAGACTGGTGACCATTGCTCTAGAGGGGGATGTTACCTGGAATAGCTATGACCAGAATGGCTTTACCTTCTTGCATCAGTTCTATCAGCAGTGTGAACATTTGAGCCGCCAAGGGCTACTGCAGTTGGTAACTGTGTCTGAATTTATTGATCGGTTTCCTCCCACCAGAGTATTGGCCGGACACAATGGCATTCCTAGTCCGTTGGTAGGTTCCTGGAATGGGGGCGATTTCAGTAAATGGATCGGTCAACCTAGCCAGAACCAAGCCTGGGATTACTTAATTGATGCGAGGCAAACTCTAGCAAGTCATCCTGAAGCCACAGAGGAAAATAATCCCGAAGCTTGGCAAGCCCTCTATGGGGCCGAAAGTTCCGATTGGTTTGAGGCTTTTGGCCAAGGTCATTCCCAAAAAATCTTCAATTCTGAAGCCCTATTCCGCCAACATCTGATCCGGCTTTACCATGCCCTCAATGAAACTTTGCCTGGTTATCTACAGCATCCCTTAATTGATCAAAATGGCGATCGCCCGTTGGGAGGCCATCTCTATCCCCACTGGGATAATTTAACCAATTTAATTCCTTGGCAGGTGGCTAATAGCTTGCCGGTGCAAGGGGGAAAGGAGTTCGTGCAACAAATCTACTATGGCCACGATCGCCAACGGTTGATCCTGCGGTTAGACTTCCAACGACTGTTGCCGGAGTTAGATCCCGATGAGCTTCATCTGGCCTGGTATTATCCCTATTTGCCCCATGGCCATGCTCCCCTGGCGATCGCATCCCTGCCGGATCAAGCACCGTTAAATTACTATTTCCACCACCATTGCCGCATTAATCTCCACCATCTCCAAAGTCACCATGAAATTGCCGTGGGGCCCAACCGCTGGCACCTCAACCCCCAACGACCCCAGCTAGTACATCAAGACGAAATTTTGGTGGTAGTGATTCCCATGACAGCCTTACCCGAAACTAGGCCCGATCGCCTCCATCTGTTGCTTTTACTAGCTGAACAAGGGGAATTTATGGCTAATTTGTCGGGGGAAAATCTGTTGGAATGGACCCTATCCTAGGCCCTTTACCTAAACCACTGTATTTCTTTTCCGTGCTTCTTTGTAGGAAGGGCCCACACTGCGCAGTCCAGTCTTGACCAGTTGTTGTTCTAACAAGGCAAAAAATCTACGGCGATCGCCGCCCCGCACCACCGCCTGATTGTGGGCTTCCGCTAGGGCCACGGGATAACCAAAACCCTTTTCTATCTGACTGAGCACAATGGCCAGAGATTGATTGAGCAACTCTGAATCTTCCACCAGCCAGGCGGGAAATTCCACCCGGGCCACCTCCGATCCCCCATGGACGTAACAAAAACAAACCCGCATTGCCGGAGCATAGGCTTCTAAAATGCGGGCATTACTGCTCCAAATGGGGCCCCGTTGCCCTGGGGAGAGAATCCCTTGCCACAGACTGCTATCCCGCAGAGGATCAAAAATCTGACAGGGGGTTTTCCGTTCCTCCGCCTGACATCCTTCACAATGGCTGACACAATTGGGGCTTTCGTGGGGACAAGCCTGGAGCCGTAAAAGGTTAATGGACTCCACACTTCTGGGGGCGCTGATGTAACTCACTAGGGGAATGCGAGCTTGGCGCAACGTTTCCCAGGCGGCCAAAATGGGGTCAAGGATTTGATTTCTGGCTTCCTGGGGTAAACTTTCCAAAAACCAGTAAATTAGGGAGCCGTCCACCATGGCCAGGTTGGGATCGCTGTGGGGCCCTGGGGGACTGACCCAACGACAAGCTAGGGCCGCTAACCGTTCTGCTTCCAACACTGTGCGGCGGTGCCCCAACCATTCCTCGGTGCGAATGCCCCAACGACGGGAGGCATATAAATCCTCAGGGCGAAAATACACTTCCGGCACACTGTCCAGTAGGGGATGCAAATTTTGCCCGTAGTGGAGCATTACCCGGCCAATATTGAGTAGATAACAGTAGGCAATTTCATGGTGGGAAGGGGCAATTTGGGAGCCATCCGTGGCAAAAACACTGTGGTTTACCGGTGCCTCCCCAATCACTACCCTCGTATCTAAAGGCTCCAACGGCCTGGCCACCGCAAAAAAGAGGCGATCGCCCCATTCCGTTAATGTGTTGAGTAAATGGGTCTGGTGCTGTTGGGCTTGGAAAAATAACTCCTGAGCCCTTTCCAGACGTTGATGGCCGGCGGTGGCTTCTTGGCGAAAATGTTGCCCTAGGGCCGGCATTTGACCAGCTAACTTGGTGAGGTCAAGCATGAAGGAGAGGCAAAATTAAGGGCTAGTAGAAGAAAATCGCCCCGGTGGGTTGCAGATTGATGGAGCGATGGCCGTAAAACCGGTTTTCTATATTGACATCTCCCTTCGTTACCGTAATCACCGCCACATTGTCCTCCCCTACCATTTGGGTGCGGGCATCCACCGGCACAGTAAACTTAAGCACAAAGGATTGCTCCGGAGTGCTGGGGGTGGCATTGTCTGGATAGACCATGATGTAGGCATTATTGCCAAAATTTTCTAGCATGGCCGATTCTCCAGGGGCGACCACCGTGGGGGGGAACGATTCCAGGTTAGTGATGTCGTAGTCCAGGGCTAAGTCCGTTTCGTTCACGAGCTTGACCTTAACTGGCCTTTTGGGATCGAATCTGCCAATGGGTTGCCAAAATCCTGGCTGATAGGTGGTGGCAGGGGGATCCTGCGCTTCAACTCTGGCAGTGGAAGCAATTGAAGTCAAACCAACAAAAGCCATTGCCAGTAAAGTCAGAGAGGTGGTTAGGGGACGACTATTAAACATAGGGCAATTCCTCGAGCAAGTTTGGTGAAGTTTTTTGATCAAATCACCAAAATCATTGCAAGCACAACCATTGGGGTCACTTTTAGCCCCGGTCTAGAAAATTGGCAACAATCTCCACTGGGCCGGTTTTTGCCTAGGGAAAGAAGACAAACACGGCCTGTGCTAGTATCTAAGGCATGAATTTTCGTGAAGTTAATTATAACAGTCAGTATTTTGCGGCTGGCTAGGTGTTTAGGAGTGGCAACAGCATCATGACGAGCCATCAGCTCAACGGGCAACGGAGTTACCTTCAGCCGATCCGCATCGGGGTGATTGGGGTGGGCAATATGGGACAGCACCATACCAGGGTCCTTAGTCTGATGAAGGATGTGGAGTTTGTGGGCATTGCCGATGTCAATGTGGAGCGAGGTCTGGACACCGCCAGTAAGTATCGGGTGCATTTTTTTGAAGATTACCAAGAGATGTTGCCCCATGTGGATGCAGTTTGTGTGGCGGTTCCCACCAGGCTTCATCACGATGTGGGCATGAATTGTTTACAAAATAATGTTCATACTCTGATCGAAAAGCCCATTGCCGCTAGCATTGCCGAAGCAGAGTCATTGGTCAATGCCGCCGCCGATGCCAATTGCATTCTCCAGGTGGGGCACATCGAACGCTTCAATCCAGCATTTTTGGAACTAACCAAAATTCTTAAAACGGAGGAGTTATTGGCGATCGAAGCCCATCGCATGAGTCCCTATTCCCAGCGGGCCAATGATGTGTCTGTGGTGTTGGATTTGATGATCCACGACATTGACCTATTGCTGGAACTGGTGGGTTCTGAAGTGGTCAAACTATCCGCTAGTGGCAGTCGGGCTTCCGGATCAGGCTATTTGGATTATGTCACCGCCACTTTGGGCTTTTCCTCCGGCATTGTGGCCACCCTCACCGCCAGCAAGGTTACCCACCGCAAAATTCGTTCCATTGCCGCCCACTGTAAAAATTCCCTCACCGAAGCAGATTTCCTCAATAACGAAATTCTTATCCATCGCCAAACCACCGCCGATTGGAGTGCGGACTATGGTCAGGTGTTGTACCGCCAGGATGGATTAATCGAAAAGGTTTACACTAGCAACATCGAACCCCTCCACGCCGAATTGGAGCATTTTATCCACTGTGTACGGGGGGGAGACCAACCCTCTGTGGGGGGAGAACAGGCCCTCAAAGCGTTAAAGCTCGCCAGTTTAATTGAAGAAATGGCCTTGGACAGCAACGGCTGGAATGCTTTGGAAGCGGCTTCAGAGTATCAAAACGTGACTTTGGCCCTGGGGGCTAGCATTTAAATGGTCTCTATCTAATGGGTTGGGACTAATTTGACGGCAACAGTGCTCTTATCTTTGCTTTTGGATCTGCCAATCCAGATGGCATCACCCATGGCACAAAGTCGGGCTCCGAAGTGATCAGTTTTGGGGATTTTCTCGACGAGGACTGAAATTTCGATGACATCATCGTCAGATTTACGCTGACTTAGTCTATGGGCATTATCGGGGCAAGCCGGTATTCAGGTAAGATAGGTCGGTGTTTTCTGCGGTTGACCTACAGGGTTTGACCCTGTTCCACTGGCTGACGCCCATAGTTTTCCCTACTGCTGTGAATCACTTTGTTTGGAGGAGGGACGGCCCGCAACGTCAGCCCACCGCCATTGTTTTGCACTCCAATTGCCATGGGCATCGAACTCCGTAGTTACGTTTACCTGGATAGTCTCCAGTCTCAACATGCCGCCTACATTGGGACGGTGGCCTCCGGCTTTTTGCCCCTACCGGGGGATTGCTCCCTCTGGGTGGAGGTTTCCCCAGGCATTGAAATTAACCGCATTACCGATATTGCCCTCAAGGCGGCGGTGGTGCGGCCAGGGGTGTTATTTGTGGAACGGCTCTACGGTTTGCTGGAAATCCATGCCAGTAATCAGGGGGAAGTGCGGGCAGCAGGACAGGCTATTTTGCAATATATTGGCGCCAAAGCCAGTGACTGCATCAAGCCCAAGGTGGTGTCTAGTCAAATTATTCGTAACATTGATGCCTACCAAACCCAGTTAATTAACCGTAATCGGCGGGGCCATATGTTATTGGCGGGGCAAACCCTCTTTGTGTTGGAGGTGCAACCGGCGGCCTATGCTTCCTTGGCGGCCAACGAAGCAGAAAAGTATGCTTCCATCAATATTTTGCAGGTTAGCTCCATTGGCAGTTTTGGTCGACTTTACCTAGGAGGGGAAGAAAGGGATATTAAAGCGGGGGCCCGGGCAGCCATTGGGGCGATCGAGAATGCCCCCGGCAAAGTACCCACCTTAGAAGGTAAAAATGAATAATAGGGCTAGGGCAAAATATATTTCCTGATATGTTGATTTCATGTCCCTCCCCGATCGCCAGGGAAAGGTGCCGATGGGAGCCTGGAGCATTTTCCTAGTGAGATGGAAGCGTAACCACGTACAATGGGCTTCTGGGGTTGGCGATCGCCAAAGATATTGGCCGTCGGTGCCGTTGCCTATTTTATCGCCCGTTAATTCTTTTACCGAAGCATTAAGTTTATTGTTCCCATGACTGAGTCTCTACCCATTGTTTATCTTTCCGTTTTGTTGATTATTTTGGGGGGATTGGGCGTATTTGTCTTCAGTCAGGTGTTAAAAGCCCGCCGCCTAGAAAACACCTTTGGTAAACTGCAAAAAAAACTACAAAACAGTAAAGGCAGTGCCCAGGAATATTATCAATTGGGCAGCATTTATTTAGATAAAAAATTATATTCCCAATCCATAAACTTATTTCAAAAAGCCCTCAAAATGGGAGAGGAAGTGGAGCCAGAAAACCAAGCACTGATTTATAATGCCATGGGCTACGCCTGTTTTGCCCAGGAGCAATTTGATCTGGCCATTCGTCATTACAAAGATGCTTTGAAACTATTCCCAGATTACGTCATTGCTTTGAATAATTTAGCCAATGTTTATGAAAAAAAACAAATGGTTAACAAAGCCCTAGAAACCTACGAACAAACCTTGGCAATAGAACCAAATAATAAAGTAGCTCAACGGCGGGCCAATTCCTTGAAAAAACGCCTTGTCGAGACTTAAAATAGATTGGATGCAAGCAAGAAAAGTTAGGTCAAAGTCCCACATTTAACATAGTTTTATGAGCAGAACGGTTGGGGAAGTGATGACCCCGAATCCCATCACAGTCAGACCCGATACCCCCCTACAGGATGCCATTCGTCTGTTGGCGGAGAACCGCATCAGCGGCATGCCGGTGCTGGACGATCAGGAGAAATTGGTGGGGGTCATTTCCGACACCGATTTGATGTGGCAGGAGTCTGGGGTGGATACACCTCCCTATGTGATGTTGCTAGACAGTATTATTTACCTGCAAAATCCCGCCCGCCACGAACGAGAATTGCACAAGGCCCTGGGACAAACCGTGGGGGAAGTGATGAACGATGTCCCCATTAGCATTTTGCCCACCCAAACTCTGCGGGAAGCGGCCCATTTAATGAATGAGAAAAAAATTCGCCGTCTGCCGGTGCTGAATGTGGAGAGTCGGCAACTGATTGGTATTTTGACCCAAGGGGACATTATCCGCGCCATGGCCCGGGGAGAAGCCTAGGTCGCTGGGTTTTCCTTTTCCCCAAAGACGAAAGTAAGGCAAAAATTCCACCCCTGGGGTTGGCGGTCTAATTGGATGCTACGGATAAACTCCCGGAAGTAGAAGCGGCGCTCCGTTTCCGAAAGGTCTCGCCAAAATTGAGGCAGGGAAACGGCGGGGATAATGCGTTGCAATTCGTCCGGGGGCAATTGGGCCAACTGCTGTTGTAATTGGGCCAGGTCTTGTTTCAGTTGGTACCGACGCAGTTGATGGGTGTGGCTGTCTAGTATGCCCCGCTGTTCCCAGGTGGGTAGTTGCTCCAGTAAACTTTGCTTTTCCACGATCGCCTGTTGTAAATTTTGGTAATGTTCTCCAAGGGAAGAGGGGGATAATTTACCCACTGCTAAGGGTAGTTCCCGGCAAATTTGCTCAATAACTTGCTCTAAAAATTGCCCATAGGCGATCGCCTGACATTTAGGTTTTTCAGGACAATGGCGGGGTCGGAGATAGAGATAGACTTTGCTTTGGTGACGGGAAGTCACATGGGCTACCACCCAGGGATTCTGGCAACGGTCACAATTAACTAAGCCGGCCAGGGAACGGGGGGCACTAGCGGTGCGGCGGGGTAAAGGGGCATTACGGCGCAAGAGACGGTCAATCTGGGCCGCTTCGGTGCGGCTTAACAAAGGAGCGTGGGTGTCGGCAATGACAGTCTGATTTTGGTAGAGCAGATCGCCCCGGTACACGGGATGGGTTAACCAACGTCGCCCGGTGGCCACCGCAATTTTTTTGCCATAGGTCTGCTCTAAATAGCGGACAGAACTCCGCAGGGAACCGGAGAGGAGAAATTTTTCAAAAAATGCCTTCACCACTGGGGCAGTGGCCCGGTCAATTACGTACTGGTTGACACTGCGACGATAACCATAGGGGGCTTTACCAGGGGGAGGAGCTAGGGCTAGACGATTACGGGCGTGGCCCCGGCGGAGATGATCCCTACGTTGTTCCTTGTCTAGAGTGGCCCATAGTTCCGACCATTGTTGTCTGGCGATCGCCATGTCGGCCTTGCCATTGTTTTGGTAATCCTGCTCCAGGGCAACGACAGTGATACCGAAACTTTCCAATTTTGCCAAAGTTTGGCTGACCTCAAGGGCGGACTGGCCCAATTCCTTGAGATTTTTGACCAGACAATAATCGGTGCTCTGACTTTGGCAATCCTCCATCAATTCACCCAGGGCCCATCGTTCCCCCAGATCCACATAAACCCGGTCCACCTCCACTCCCCAAATCTGAGGATCTATAGGGGCATCCAACAGGCGATCGGAGTAAACGTAGGCAACAATACGCATGGCAACAGGTGACAAAAACCCTACAAAAACCGGTCTAGGGCCTGTTTCAGTTCCGCCAACTCCTGCTCAATATTGCCCTCTGCCGCCGCCCTGGTGATGCACTCATTCATGTGGTCATCCAAAATTAATCTAGCTACCCGGTCCAATGCTCCCCGGATGGCCGCCACCTGAATTAAAACCTCCGGGCAAGGACGATTTTCCTGCACCATGGTTTTTACTCCCCGGATGTGGCCCTCAATGCGGGAGAGGCGATTAACCAATTTTTGTAAGGATTCCTGGCTGTGGA
>NZ_JADEWJ010000401.1:0-2261 GCF_015207725.1 Synechocystis sp. LEGE 06083 | reverse complement strand
GGTTAGCCCCCCCTGATGTAGCACAGCCCGCCCCCCACTAGGCCTGCTTACCAACCCCAGGGATTGACCCTGCCAAGTTAATTGCCGCCAATGGGCTGGGGGAGACTTTTGTGAATAACCCAAGGAAATAGTGGGCCTAGACCAACCGTAAAAGCGCAACACTGATCGCCCGGTGCGGGGAAAATAATCTTCCAATAACCATTGATCCAATGCCATCTGCAAATTACCGGGGGCTTGGATGTAGGGCAATAAACGCCAGAGGGAAGACTGAGCGGAGGGAAAGGTGGCCAACGGGAAAGTTCTCCTGACAAAACTCCAAGCAAAATATGTTAATCTTAGGAACGCTAGGACAACACGCGGGTGTAGTTTAGTGGTAAAACCTTAGCCTTCCAAGCTAATGATAGGGGTTCGATTCCCCTCACCCGCTTTGGGTAATGGGTACAGCGGTCTCCGAAACTCGATAATTTTGATTGATAATCTCTGATCGTCCCTGATGTCCGTTGCGACACCCCTCCTCGACCGTCATCCATGCTCCCTCGATAATTCCTCAGTTCTGCACGGTTATCTGTTGGGACAGCAGAGGGGTCTTGCCCCTGGCCAACGGTGCCTATGGAGCTTTACGGAAAACTTAGGTAAAGTTGATCCCCTGGCGGTGTTTGGGGCCCTCAATGTTCAAGATCAAGTTCATTTTTACGGTGAAAACCCCCAGCGGGGGGAAACCATACTGGCTTTTGGCATTTGCCAGTCCCTGAGGATTTCCGGCAAGTATCGTTTTAGACTGGCCCAACAGTTTGCGGAGGAATGTTTCCAGCGTTTAGTGCCCATTGGCAATGCCCAAGGCCGGAGTCAGCGCCCCTATATTTTTTGTGGCTTTAGCTTTTTTGACCGCAGCTCCAACCGCAATCCCTTTGCTAATTCCTTTTTGTTTTTACCCCAAATCCAGGTGGTGAAAACGTCCCAGCATTGCCTATTAAGCTGGCAAGTTAGTCTGGATAGCAATACCGATATTATCGATTTGGTGGATTTTATCGGTGCAATGCTCAGCGCTATCCGTCGGGTGCAACCGGCTAGGGATAACCATACCGCCCCCATGCTGGCAAGGGCTCCCCGGCTGACGGCAATAGAAGTGGCTAAGCTTTCCACGGCGATCGCCTCTAGCTTGGAAGAAATTGCCCAGCAGAGATTGAGTAAGGTGGTGTTGGCAACGGCGTTGGATTTGGACTATGGTTGTCGGTTCAATACGGCCCATTGTTTACAAAGACTGCGGCAACAGTATGGAGATTGCCATTTATTTTCCTGGGGCAATGGCCAGGGAGACTGTTTTGTGGGGGCTAGCCCAGAAAGATTACTGAGTTTGCATAATCAACAGTTGGTAACCGATGCTCTGGCCGGCTCGGCCCCTAGGGCTGCGGATGTCCAAGGCGATCGCCAATTGGGGCAACAGTTATTGCACAATCCTAAGGAGTTACGGGAACACCAAGCGGTGTTGGATTATCTGCTCCAGCGCCTACGGGCATTGGGCTTAAGCCCCCAAGCTTCTTCCTTGAAGTTGCTCAAATTAGCCAATATCCAGCATCTCTGGACCCAAATTCAAGCCCCCCTACCTCCCCACATCCATCCCCTGGCCCTGGTAGAACAACTCCATCCCACCCCAGCGGTGGCCGGTGTCCCCGTGGCGATCGCCGAAGATTTAATTCGTCGCCATGAAACCTTTGACCGCAATCTCTATGCCGCTCCCCTGGGTTGGCTAGACAGCGAAGGTAATAGCGAATTTATTGTCGGTATTCGTTCCGCTCTCCTTTCTCGCAATCGAGCCAGACTATACGCCGGGGCTGGCATTGTGGCTGGTTCCGATCCCCTCAAGGAAGTGGCAGAAATTGAGCTTAAACTCCAAACCCTCTGGCGATCGCTGATTTGAGTGATGGTCTCGCAACACCATCAAGCCAAAATAGAATGGGAATAGTCCGCCGTTGCGTTTCGGTCTAAGGGGGAGAAACCGTTATGCGTCTCAATGCCAAAGCAAAGTCATTTTTAACCAAGGAAATCAATCGGGAAGCGGAATCCCTCGGTTTTGAGGTGCAAAAGGACATTGTCCTCAAACGTTTAAACCAATTGGCCCAGGAAAGGGGTAAACCCCTGGGTAAGGAAGATTTGGCTGGGCAGGTGACGGATATGTTCCCCACCATGGCCGATCAAACCCTAACCAAGGCAGCAAAGTTAAATACGGCCCAGCAATGGCGGCTCTGGCTGACAGCCGGGGG
>NZ_JADEWJ010000052.1:0-17403 GCF_015207725.1 Synechocystis sp. LEGE 06083 | reverse complement strand
ATAAGACTCAGTGATTCTGTTAAAATCTTCATTGAATTTGTCGAAAAATTCAATTTTTTCTTTGTATTTTGGATATTCTCCAAATTTTTGAAAGTCTAAATTAAGAAAGTTAAATACTTTTGAGGAATTAATATATATGGATTTAAACAAGCCAAACGTAACATTTATTCCCACGAAAGATACAAAAGTAGATATAAAGTAAATGCGGATTTTTTCTAGCACTAATAATGGTGCTAAAGCTAATAATATTATGAGCATTAATCTTGGTATTATTATTAAAAAGAAATTCCATCTATTATTTTCGGCACGAGAATAGAATAGTTTTAATTCTTTCCCAATTCTCTGCCTCCATGATGTATTATTTCTTAATTCACGCAAAAACAAGATTGCAAACGTAGCCCACATAGATTCTGCCTTTTCATGTCTCCAAGCATTAAACCAAATAGTATTGATTTTTTGATTCGTTTTTTCTAATATTTTTCTTTCCAAAATTCTCATAAATGATGTTTTTCCGGTGCCCCATTCGCCTTCAATTGATATTGTTAATGGCGCTTCAGTTTTATCATTAGTTAAAAATTCAGCTAATGCTTCAACATAGTTAAACATCAAGAAAGAATCATTATTTATCTCTTTATCATTAACAAAAAATAAATTATTTGATTTTTTATCATTATTCATAATACATTTTCCTGATTTTGATAATACTTATTTAGATTCTTATCAGAATAGCTTCAACAGAAATTGTTAAAGTTGTCGGCTTAGTCGTTTCATAATCCAACAAAGCAAGCTTTCCCGTTTCATTGACAAGCTCTTTGATATAATCATCATTATTCAGTTTACTTTTTTCGCCATCAGTCAAACTCCTAAGTAATAATTGGACAGCTTTTTTAGTTTTATGTTGTTGAAGTGTTTTGAGGGTTGCTCTAACCATTTGACCTGTAACTCCCTCCGGTACAGATTCGACAGCCTGTAAACGCCGATTAATTTTGGTTAGTCGCTCGGAAGTCAAGGAAATATTTTCAAGTGTTTCTGGTTGTTCTAACTCATTTTGTCGTTGTTGTTTCAAGTTTACCAATTTTTCATAGGTTGTTTCTGCGAGGGATAACAGAGGTTGAGTAGGAATAACATCACTTAACTCAGGGGTTTTGAAACCAGCGGCGATCGCCTGACCATGACCATCTATTTCTCCAGTGGCATTATTCCAGAAAATTGTTTCGGTTTTGTCTTCAATCGGTTCACCGTTGGGGCCAAAATACTTGAGCTTTAGAGCAGTCACTACTTTTAGATCGGTATCATCCCCTGTGCCAATGGCGATCGGGTTCGGTTTATAGCCCTCTGGTATAGCGTTCATCAATCGTTTCAAATCCTCGTTGTAGAGAATTTCATTGTGGGTGTAAACTTCCTGAGCACCTTCTTGTTTTTGATAGGCATTTTCCTGTAGATTGTCTTGCTCAAATCGGCGGGCTTGCACAAGGCTTTTAATAAAGTCAATATATCCCGGTAAAATCTCATCATCAAAAAGTGTATCTCCGTAAACAGAAGGCCCCAACTGCTCAGTACTTTGGATTCGGGGAATATTTCCCTGATCATCTATCAAATCCCCCACCATTTTTTTATGGAGATTATTCAATCTGGTGGCCTGTCGCAATAGTTGACTTTCGCTGTTGGCGTAGTAAATAGTAATGAACTCGACAGGATGCTTTTTCGGGCGATCAATACGTCCAATCCTTTGCTCTAGCACCATGGGATTCCAAGGAAGATCAATGCAAATTAGATAATTGGCATCCTGTAAGTTTTGTCCCACTGATAAGGTTTCAGAGCCAACTAAAACGCTAATCTCTTCATCAGGTCTGGGGTAATCAGCCTGATTTTCGCAAGTTGCCCCTGGAGCAAAACATCGAAAAAGTTCTCTTCGCTTGATTCCCCGTAAATCTTTGCCATTTTTGTGAATACCATGGGGCGTAAAACCAATAGCCTTGCCCTCCTTAAGGTAATGTTTGGAAGCTCCCATCGCCATCCCAATGCCCTGTCGAGAAATAACTGGATCTGCTTTCATATATTGATAGTAGTCCATGACTGTATCAGCAAAAACGGAAATCAATAGAACTTTATGACCTCGGCTTACTAACTCCCGAACTTTTTTGGTCACTTCTTCTCGCTTATGGTCTGTGACAAATTCAGTTTCCAGTAATCCTTGAATGTTGGCTAAGCGTTCTAAGTCTGAATCACAGTCTTCTAGGATGCGCTCATAAATGGCAGCGGCCCGTTCTGGATCATCTTTAAGGGCATCAGTCGCAATCTCAATAGATCGCCTAAGTTGTTGCCGTCGTTCTTCTTGTTCACCATCTTCATCTTCTTCGTCCTCAAATTCATCCGCTTCATCTTCTTCGACACCCCAATCAATATCTGCTTGATTACCACTCTCACTTTCAAATTTATAGTGAATCATCAAAAAACGTAGTAAGCCTTCTGCATCAGGGGTTAGCTCAGATAATCGATCTTTGACTTGCTGAATCCGTTGGCTAAAATTCCGAATGGTTAGTTTAAGGGCATACATACTTGATTCTGCTCGTTGCAGAAACATTCGCCGCTGGTTAGATAGTAATGACCGTTGCTTCACATCCTGATCATTTAAGTAACGAATTGGATCTGATGAAGGGATAAATAAACTATGCTCAAAGTGTCCGAAAATTTGGTCTAGGGCTTGTTCAGTTTCGGGTTCAAAATTCACCACTAACCATTCTGCTTGTCGTTTCGCATAAAGCCTTAAATCAGGACTTGCATCCATTAATTGTTTGCGGGTACGTTGTAAAAATAGCTCTTTGTAGAGTTGTCGAAAAATCCTGGTATCATCGGTTAGATTTTCCACTCCAATATCTCGCTGGTTTAACCAATCTCCTATCACTTCAGGTAAACCATATTGACTAAATTCATCAGTTTTAGTAACGAAGGGTGAAAGGATATTGTAAATGTCTTCCCTGCGGTTATTCCAAGGGGTTGCCGTTAGTAAAAGATAGTGGCGTTCCCGTCCTTCTTCCCGATCCCTTGCCCGGATTTGTAAGCAGGTACGGTGAATGCGATTGTTATAGGTGCGGATACCTTCGTGGGCTTCGTCAATCAAAATCAGGTCTGGGCCACCATAATGATTGAAATCATCAACAAAACTCCCCCTGCGACTCATTAAGTTTTTGTTGTACAAAGCATAGTCATTTCTGCCAAAACCTAACGCTCTCATTTCCTTCCGCCAGTTGTCGTGTAATTTTCGGGCGGCAATGATGGCAATTTTGGCTTGGCCATTTTCTTCTCGGTATAGTTTCCCCACTGCGGCCCCCAAGCGACTTTTCCCTAATCCGACCGCATCCGCGCAGACCGCTACACCAAAGTCCGTCATGACTCGATAGCAGTGTTGTGCCCCGGATTTTTGATGTTCAAATAGAGTTCCTTCATTGACCCATTTATCTAAGGCTCCACTACTTTGAACCTGCCAAAGTTTTGGGTTTTGTAAGCCTAACCAGTAAAGAAAGTCATTAGGGGTTCCATGTTGACCAGATAGAATCGTCTCGATCGCCGTTTTAAAACCTTCGATTTCAGGAAATTCTGGAACGGTGAGCTTATTGGTGACGGCTATCTCCTGGGCTGGCTCAACTTGGTAAGTATGCTTGGAGGTGGCAACAACAAGACGTTTGATGGATTGGGGTGGATAATTTGGGGCAACGATCGCCTGGGCAGTGAGTTGATCGGAAGTGGTTTCTTCAATGGTCAAACGAATTTGATCCGTATCTTCTACGGCGATCGCCTGAATATCTTGGAGGTTATGGCCTGTAATTTTAACAGTGGTAGTTTTCCCAGCCTCTAAGGTTGAAGGGTCGCAATCAGTGATGCGGGGTTGGTTAGCTTCATACCGTCGTTGGCTTTCCCGCTGAACCTGCTTTAAAAATTCATCGGTCAGGTCATGGGCATTGACCCCACCCCACTCTTGATCAAATTCTTCAATGGAGTCGGCGATCGCCCCATTATCAATAGCGTCACTCCAATAAAGAACCGTAATGCTCTCAGAATTAAGGTTATGGGCACTGTAGGTAAAATTATCGGAACCATCATGGAGAATGCTATTACCCAAAGAATCGGTGAGAATCCCGGTCTTTTTGTGAAATATTCCTTTCCCTCCTTCCATTTTGATCAGCTTAATGCGGAGAAATTCCAGTCGCACCAATTCTGCTAACAGTTGGGTGCTAGTGAAAGCTTTTGTTTCCAATGCCTGCAAGAATTCTTCTAAAGTTCGTTGAATGTAGTGGGACCGATAAAGGGGGTCATTTAATTTTCGTAGTTCTTCCACATCCCGCTGATTGGTGAAGCCCTGTAAATCCATTAAGAGGCGAATTTCCCCCCCCATAACCAACATTTGTTGTAGGGGTTCTTCATAAAGCTTAAGAACACCACTATTGAAAAAGGCTGTGGAGCGGCGATAGAGTGTGGTCTTGGCAAGGTAAGCACCAATAAATTTTTGATAATTATCAACATCTTTCGGCAGGCTAAAGCGTCTTCTTTTTTTGATATTAATATCCAGAAAACTATTAACTAATAAAGCTTTTTCAGTTTTAGCATCAACGCATTCTAAAAAGGCTTCTAACCGAGAAATTTTATTTGTTCTGAGTAAAATTAGGGAAGGAATGTTATCAGGTTTCTTGGGAATGTATTCATAAACACTGGCATCATTAAGGTCAATCCGTATTAATTTATGGGTCTTTGGCTTTTCCCCAATACCGAATAAGCGCAAACTAAAGAAGTCTTTGAATTTATTGCCTGCGTCCCGATGTTTAAAAACTAGCCAATATTGATTATCAACGCCTTTAATGGCATCGCCTTCAAGATTATAGTAAGGCAACTGGCGACGTTTAATTTCATTGATAACTTGGTCTAGCATATAGTTTTTTGGATTATAAAACTAATCTTTTTCTTGTAATTCAATTTCCCAATCCTGATATTTTAAATTTTCAATACGACTAAATTCCTTAACATTGTGGGTAATCAAAATCAAATCATTGACTATGGCTATGGCGGCAATTTGCAAATCGTAAGGGCCAATAAGAATACCTTGGCTACTCAAATTAGAACGTATAGCGCCTGCAATTTTGGCAGATTTATCATCAAAAAATAATGTGTTAAATTGCGATATAAAGCGTTGAAGTTTAGCAAGGTTTTGCTCTTTTCTTTGGCTTTTATAAGCACCATAGTATAGTTCCATATGAACAATAGTTGACAAATATATTTCTTCTGGTTCATGCTTTTTTAGTTCATTGACAATTGCAGAGCTGCTATTATTAAGCAGTCCAATGCAAACATTAGTATCTAACAAATAGGTCATAGCAATTCATCTCTTTCTTCAAATTGTAGTTGTACTGCCCTTATTAATGGTTCACCTTCCCAACTTCCCACTACTTCTTCAAAAAAATCTTTGTGCCATCCTTGCTTAATGCTTTCAAATTTTGTTTGAGAAATAGAAACTGTTTGAAAAACCAAAGTCACTTCCAAGTCAGCATTTTTGATTTCAGGCGGTAGCGCGATTTGTAAAATACCATCTTCGCCCACATGAGTTTTAAACGTAATTGTTTCCATGGATTAATTCTCCTTTAAACTTGCTACAGTCTATTCAATGGGCCAACTCGGAATTGCTTCGTCAATCAACTGCATCAATTTGATGGTTTCTTGCAGGGCAACAACAATTTTTTGATAGTGAAGAATATCCTCATCGCTGAGAACTCGTCCTTTACGATCTTTGAGCCATTTCTGGCAGACTTGATAGCCTCCTACATAAAAGTTCCAAACTTCTTCAGGGACTCCCACAAAACCATCCCCTTGTTTATTAATGTTGACTTTTCCATCACTATATTTAGGATGCCCAGGGGCGACGGTTCGATCTCCTCCAGTTTCGGTAAATTCAGTGATTAGGTTGTCCAGTATGGGGGAAGTCATCAGATGTAAGCCGACTAACTGCTCTCCATAGTCTGCTAATTGCCGAAATAGGCGATCGTTACTGGTAAGAGGAACACGGGGAAAGTCTATCTTGAGAAATTCAACGTAACGGGTGCGATAGGTTGGGGAGTGGAAAATACCGTAGATATAGTAAAAGATAGTTTCCGGGGTAGTTAAGTAGCCTAGTTTTAATTGTATTTTTCTGACAAAATTTTGAGAGAAACTAGAGTGTTTTTTCTGTTGTAGTTCTTTAGGCTTATTTGAATCAGGATATAAATATAAAGGAAAAACTTGATTTGCTTCTCGACTTGCTGTTGAAATTACACAATCATTAGCAGGAATATTTGCTATCCAACAATGCCTATAACCTAGAGTTGATTGCTGTCTTGAAGAAAGAAGGCATAAATTATCTTTGCCAGCAACATGATTAATTAATTCCCGTCTAGGATAATCCATTGCAATGGTACTGAAATAACAAGTTCTCCAATCAAACGGACGATATAAACAAGAAATAATTTTTTCACCCCACTTATCATCCAGCTTGATATTTTGACGTGATTTTTCTAACTTCCAATCTCTATTATCTTTTACTTGATATTTTTGATAATATTCCTCGTCAGAAATAGATTCATTACGAAGTTCACTAATTCTTTTATATAATTTTTCTTTATCAAAATCGATTGCAAAATGATCTCGATGGGTTTGAAATCCTAAAACATTCACTGGCATTGCATCAGTAATTTTGACATATTGTTCGTATTCAGCAAATAAATCAGTATCTTGTGGGATAAGCAAATAAAAAGGAGATTGAGAAATTACTCTATTAAAATCTTTTTCACAAAATTTATCTTTACTGAGTAATCTATATTTATCAATTCTTTGTCCATACAAGTGCAAATGATTAATCTGACTTTTTACACCTTTAATTGCTAGAGTAACACTTACCCCTTGCTGAATATCAAAGACATTTTCATCAGGACTACCATCAGGACATACCTCTTTCTTTTTACTGTTACCATGCAAATCCAAGATTGAAATACTATCAAAACTATTGATTAAAGACTGCCGCATTCCTCGAAACGTAGGATTATCCAAGAAGCCATGATTAGTAATAAACGCCAAAATTCCCTTGCCGGACTTGTCAATACGCCACTGGGCAAAGCGAATAAATTTTACATAATCATCTTGCAACCATTTAGGATTACGCTCTCCTAACGGTTTACCATCTACAAAATAATAATCATTCACCAAACCTTTAATCCATTCATTATTATTCTCCGAATGCCCGGAATAAGGCGGATTGCCAATCACCACCATGATCGGTTCTTGTTTCTTAACCTTAGACCCTGCTCTCGCCTCCTCAGCAATTAACTCTTCCATCTCAGGAATATTCAGGCTTAACTGCTGACTTTCTTCCCGTAGCTTAATATCCTCAAGGGTATTAATCAGATAAACCCCCAACCGCTTACCAGTCTCAAACCGATAACCCGACTCCTCCAAAAATAATCCCAACTTTAGATGGCAAATAGCATAGGGAGCCATCAACAACTCAAAGCCAAAAATACGGGGCAATAAACAATGATCAACGTAATCATTCCAATCTGAATACTCAAACGCTTCAGAATTAGCTTGATGTCGCTCATGAATCAACTTGAAAATCCATAACAAGAAAGTCCCCGTCCCACAGGCAGGGTCAAGAATCATTACCTCTGGGTCAGCAATACCCAAGGGTTTATCAAACTTATCCTTAATCAACTCATCAACAGACCGAACCATGTAGGACACCACCGGCTCAGGCGTGTAATAAACCCCTCGACGTTCCCGCATTGTGGGCTTATAGGCCGCTAGGAAATCTTCATAAAAGCGAATGACAATATCTTCCCGGTTCATGTTAATGCGAAAATCCTCTAAAATCGCCTTCATCTCCGCCGCCCGAAGAATGGCGATCGCCTCACTGATGGCATCTACCAATTCATCCCCCAGGTCATCGGCAGACTGTTCACTAATATCCTTAAATAACTGCCGTAGGAAAGGATTAGTTTCGGGTAACTGTGACCATGCCCCATCCCGACTGAAATCAGCCTTGGGATTTTTAACAAAACTGAAAACCCTGGCAGTAAATAACCCATAGGCAATGGTTTGGGCGTAAATATCCGCAAAACTGTAATCTTTATCGTTATCTGCCTTGAGTTTGAGGTTGGCGATCAACTCCTTCTGAAAGCTCTTCAGTAAATTGTGGAGATAACCATCCTCCCCTTCCGCTTCATAAACATCTGGCATAGCCTGTTCAATCCGTCGCGCCACTGCCGCCAATAACTGGGCCAACTCTTTCGCGGTTGCCGCTGGTTTGAAAAATATCCAGTCAACCTGGGGGACAAATCCTGTGATCCGTTCAGTAACTTTTTCAGCTAAGGATTCCCAACTCAGCCGATTTAAACGGGCCTGTAAATCCTGAGCAGTCCAGTCAAAAACCTGAATACTACGCTGTCTTAGTCGGCTTTCTGTGGGTAACACCAGAGCCACATGGCCTTGACTATTTCCCTCTGGCAACAGGACATACATAACGGGCTGTTCCGTCGCAATCCGACTGGTGTAATGCCCCCGAATTTGCTTATCCTGGTCATCCTCCGTTAACCACTGCTCAACCTCTCTCTTTCCCCCCTGATTCAATTCCTTAAAAAATCCAACGGCGATCGGGCAAATGTCCTCTGCTTCTGATTTATCGTTGCCGGGGCGTAAATACCAAAATCGAGAACCCTCTGAATCGCGTTCTTTGAGAGGATAATCAAGCAATTTCCGCAGTGCCTCCACTCGCTGTTCTTCACTGCCAGTCATTACCCCTTGAAACTTACCCTGGTCAAATCCCATTTAATCTTTGCCTTCCAAAATTGCTAACCGTTTCTCAATCCGACTAACCCGCTCCACCAGGGGCAGACTGTCATCATCCCCTACATAGGAAGCAATAGCCGCTAAAACCCCTTCAGTCACCGTTAAACCCTGCTGGTCAAGGTGAGACTGAAACTGGCTTAGCAGTGGATCTGGAACCCGGATAGATAATCGCCTACTTTCCATAACTGACGATAGGTTTCTACTGTATGACGGGATGTTAGCGCAGAATTAGATCAGCCGTTGCAAAGTCTTAACAAATCGTGATAGTTAAATAAAAGGCTATTAATCGGGGCTTCAGCGAGTGAAATCCAACTTAGGTCTTTCAAAAACCTGAAGGAATACCGACGGCGGCAACAGGGACAAAACTTCCTGGGCCAAACCAGAGGCTTTCCTTGGCCCCTTAACCTCCAGTTCCATCGAAGAAAACGAGTCAATCTCTAACTTGTAGTCCTGGCGATAAATCCAGAGCCAGTCGTCGCATTGTGACCCCCATTCCAAACGAGGGAAATAGTCAGATAAGATGGACACAACTAACTCAAAATCTGACCGTCGTAATTCTGCAAAGATTACCCACTCGTTTTGATCCATACTGGTTACGACCATTGGGCACAATTAGTTCAACTTATTACTAGGGATTATGAGAGAAGACCTGTTACTGTTCCTAGGCAGGGTTCCCCTCTTGATTTCCTACCCAATCTGGTCAGCTAAAACCTTTCAACAAAACCTTAGCGTTAACTGCCCAGGTGTAATATTCCCCCGTTGCCTGCGGTGATAGTGGAGATGGCAAGGCAAACAAAGGGCCTTTAAATTCTCCGGCGCATTATTCTCTGGATCATAGTCGCAATGGTGAACTGCCATCCTAAGCCTATACCGTTCTTCCTTTAGCAGACCCTTCCCCTCCCCAGGCTTGAGGCATTGCACCCCGCACCGTTCACAGACCCAACCAACGGACTGCTTTTTCTCCAAGGCAATCTGATTCCAATCTGGGGGATAACGATCATCTTTCACGACAAACCCCTAGTAATTTTTTTAGGTCAAGGATGATGCTCAATGTAAAAATCCAGAGCCGCTTCAAAAACATCCTTTAGGGATAGATCGTGCTTGGCGGCATACTGTTTGAGCTTACGGCGCATTTCTGGAGTTACCTTAAAATTAAGATTAACGAATTCGTTACTTCTTGCTTTCGTTATTTCTGGTTCTGGCAAGGATTCTGCCTTAGCCTTGTCAAACACTTTACTGAGCCTTCCCATTGATGACCTCCATAATTTCCTTGCCAATGGTTTTGTAATCTTGCCAGGGGTAGTGATCTCGTCCCCTCATTTCCGCAGTGGTGACTCCCATATCAATGGCTTTAACCACCGAAGCAGAGCGTCGGATAAATCCCTTAAAAACTTCGATCTGATTTTCAGCCAGAACAGACCGTAACTCGTCGGCTGATTTACTGGGATAAGGAGGGGCAATGGTAATCAAAACTCGATAGATGGCACCAGGGTATAAGTCCTGAAACATCTGAAGCATTGGGTCAAGACTAATGGCATCCGGTACACAGGGCAGAATTGTTAGATGGGCCTCTTGGCTAATTTCCTTTAGCTCATTACTATCGGGCCGGGCGGGGGTGTCCAAAACCAAAAAATCATTCCCGGCAATATGGGCTGGAGCAGATTTTTCATTTTTGACCTTAAACAGAGGTTCATTTTCCCCACGGGCCGCCCATTTCTCCACCGAACGGTTAGGGTCAGAGTCAATTAGCAAAACTTTTCCCTTGTCGGCCAGATAACGAGCAATGTGAATTGAGGTGATGGTTTTACCAACTCCTCCCTTATAGCCAGTCACGGCAATTATCTTCATTTCGTGTTTTCTTATTTTCGTTATTTATTGCTATGACCCTAGATTAAGCTATTTGTGCCCATGGCAGAATTCTTTATTTCTTGATTTCTTTATCAAGGGTGTTGTCAATGAAAATATGTTCACAAGCTGGTGGTGGCTCGGACTCGTAATAACGTAGGTAGTCTTCCCAGGAGACTAACTTGGCTAAGTCTCTAGGATTCTTACGATCTCTGATTCTGGCTTGCCGAATTGAGGGTAGACAAAAAACATAATGAACTTGAACGGGAACTCCTAAACGAGTTGATAACTTATTAGCCCAGTCTGGATCTTTGATTTCTTTGGTAAAAGGCCCTGCTATGACCACATCGTTCCAAAGCAAATTATCTTGGGCGATGTCAAATAACTGCTCGTAAATTGGGTTCCTAAAGTGGCCCTTGAAATAGGGACTATCACGATCATTGGGATCTTGACCTGATAGTTCGAGGGCTAACCTCACAAGCCGTTCTGTTGCTGTATCAATATCTAGGAAAGTAGCTTGCTTGAGTTTGGCTAGTTCTTTGCCATAGAAGGTTTTGCCAGCACCGGGACTGCCGCAGACAATATAGGCCGTTTTGAGCATGGGAAAAGTCTAGAGTGACTTCACTAATATATTTCTTGTTTTCGTTAATTCGTCCTTTCTGCCAAGTTTCGGTCTTTGCTTTAAGTCTTGCTTTCGTCATTTCGTTACTTAGTCTTGAACAGGTTATTTCCCTGAAAAACAAGCTTTCCAGGGATTTCAATTTAACCTACTCCAACTTTTCTTTATTTCTTTATTTCGTTCATTCTTGATTAAAAGCCTACATAGCTGTCGGCAGAAGACCAAGAATCAACAAAAATTACTAGGGGTTAACTAACAAATCTGCACCAACTCGCCGGACGGGATTAATCGTGCGCGCAGCGTGCCCTTGGCATCGCCGTTGTTGGGTTTAATTAGTCCGTCACCTTGCCAAGATATTGCAGAATCAGGACTACATCCAGTTTTTTCCTATCCCATTCCTCCACCACATCAAGCTTGTCCTTAGGGATATAGGCAGAGCGTTTAACCCGTTTCCCCTTCATTTCCAGCTCGTAGTGATAGTAGTACTGCTCATAGGATTTTTTGCCGGAGCGGGTCTGTTTTTCGCAATAGTGCAATTGGATGTAACCACTACCCTGACCCCTAGATCGCCGTTTGGATTTTCGCTCAGAATTTTTACTAGGGGATAAGGCAATGGAGATAGAGGACTCGCTTGAGAGGAATACTGGCTTGTCCTGGGGTAACGGTTCTGCCGGCCAGTTTGCGGGCTTTAATTCTGCCGGTGGTTCCGGTGGGGACAATGCAGAATTGGGGGCCAAGGCCTGAAACCAGTGAGAAGGATAACCCTGAATCAGAGCATAGGCCGTTGCGCTCAACTGTGAGCCATTGGGAATTAACCCGTTGCTCCTCAACCATTGCTCCAATTTGTTCGACCCAGCTTGGCGGTAGGTGCCCAAACAGGCCGTGGGGGTAGGAAACAACAAACAATCTTTCCCTGCGGTGCCCCGCTCCAAGCTCCTGCGCCGAGATAATCTCAATTTCGCTTTGATAACCAACCATTCGGAGTCCGCCAAGGATTGCTCTAAGGCCTCGATGGATAACTCCCAGGGGTTGCTCAATAACGACAAATGGGGGATGACACTGGGCAACGATGCGTAGGACTTGCCGAAAGAGGGCTGATTGGGGATGGTGGAGGCCGGTTTTGGTTCCCGCTTCACTGGTGCCGGTGCAGGGAAACCCAGCGGTAACAAGGTCAAATTGCCCTGGGGTGGGGTAGTAGTCCCTGATGTCGGCATGGATGGGGATGTGGGGCCAGTGGTGCTGGAGGATGGCGTGACAGTCGGGATCGATTTCAACAAACTGAGTTGTTTGTATTTCTCCTCCGCTTTGTTCTGCGGCCAGGGTAAATCCACCACATCCGGCAAATAGGTCGAGGTGTCGAAGTTTTCCATGGCTAAAACTCCTTTTCATATTGAGGTTTGCAGTTTAGTTAAAAAACAAGTCAAACAGGGGCCGGGGCAACCAAATCAAGGAAAGACCAGAAAGTTGCCAGGATAGTGGAGCGTAAACGCTGGGGCAAAGTGGGTAAATAGTCCTCGGCAAAGGATTGCCAACCCACGGCTTGGATAATTTCCACCACTTCGGCGATCGCCTCTGGGAGGTCAATTCCTAGTAAAGCCAAAATTTCCGACGGCAGATCTTCCAGGTGGGAACCGAGCCTTATAGGGGGTTTATAAGAGGAACTTCCCAGTTCGTTTGTATGCAGTAACGCCTTGGTAACCTTGGTGAGGGTAGCTCCGGCATTGGTCAACACATCGGTCACATTGCGACGACTGCAACCTAACTTCTCGGCAATGGCACTGCCGGTGGTGAAGCCAGAACGGATCGCCTCGACAATATGCCAGCGGGCAACCTGGGACCGATCGCCAGCGTGGGGGGTAATTTCAAAACCATGGAGACAAACATAATCCGCCCCAAATTCCTTGACCCAGCCTAGGTCATGGATGGCATTGTGCTGGGGGTCGCCGGTGACAATGAAATGGGTAAATTGCTGGTGGGGGTAGCGGTTAGCCCGTTGACGGCCAAAGTTTTGCAGCACTTCCCTTTGGGAGCGGCGGTGGTAATGCTCCTCAAAATCTTCGAGTTGTCCCCCAGTGGCCAGGAATTGTGCCTTGATGGCCCCCAGGTTGGGCAGGGGTAAACCACAGGAGAGCATCTGGGGCTGGCCCTCGAATTGATTACTGCCCCGACTATCCCGATACCATTGCCCTGTCGCCAATAGGGTTTCTAGTTGGGCCTTGTAGGTGAGCACTGGCATGGGGCCATAGGCTTGGAATAAAGCATCCTTGACGGCGATCGCCTTTTCCATGGCCTTGTCACTGGGTCGTGAGCTACCCCACCCCGGCAGCACAATTTGCACAACCTTGAGGTTCTTAAAGGGTTTTTCCGTTTTCCGTTTGATGACCTTAACTTCGTCCCTTTCGACATTGAGCAAGCAGGCAAAATCCGCCCCATTGTTGGTGGCATCCAGGGCAATCACATAATCAGCGTCCCGAATGGGGGCCAGCTCGTCACGGCGATCGATGGTGAGCAGCAGATTTTGGGGAAACAGTTGGATTTGGACAGAGGCCTGGCCCTGGAGGCAACGGAGTAGATGGATTAGGCCATTGCTGGGTAATTCCTGGAGTTTTTCCTCCGTCATTTTGGCCGCTTCCCCCACAGCGTATTGATTACTGCGGCGGAACTGGCCCTTGAGTTTGGCGGTTTCCTTAGCTGTTAAACCTGCAAAAGTATCCTGGTTATCCTTGAAAGTAGCCAAGGTGGGGGCTGGGAAAATATCAAATAAGTCCCGTTCCTGTTGCTCCAGTAGGGTAATTAATTCCCCCAGTAGTTCTTGGTTAAGCTCTTGGCTATGGTTAAGCACCTCAGCGGTGTCCAGGCCCAACTTGGGAGCGCCAGCCATTAACCTTTCCAGCAGAGATGCCATTTCATCGAGAATATTTTTTTGGGCAGACGATAACTGGGAGTGGCGACGGTGGTAGGCAATTTCCTGGTCTAGCTCCCTGATATTGGTATTGATAGTTTTGGTGGGTTGCTCCTCCGCCGGTTCATCCCAAATCACCACCGTCAGTTGATTTTCCCCTTTAGCGGGAATTTGGCTGGGGTGACAGCGAATAATTTGGTGTTGCAGGGCTGAGCGCCGTTGCTGGCGGAACATATTGGGGTCAGTGCCACAGTAGTTAAAAGCTGGGCAGGAGTGACAAATGGGATTATGTTTACCGCCCTGGTGGGGGTTGTAGCCCTTTTCCGCCACCTGGTTAAACTGCCTAGAACGGATACAGTTAGCAGCTTCCTCTAGCTCCCCATGGGGAAAATACCGGTCTCCATGGCGGGTGGGCATGGCTTGAATGGCGGTTAAAGCCTCCACCGTGGGTTGCCGATAGGAATGGGAAGTCAGATAAATCTTGATTTCCTGTTCTGGATGCAATGTTTCCAGTCGATGCAAAAGGGCCTTCGCCAGGGGGACAATGGCATGGGACTTACCATCCCCAGTCCAGGAAGCATCGAGAACGTAGCGATTTTTTTCCAGTTGTTTAATTAGGGCATCAACCCGGTCGCCGGTGAACAGTTCCCCCGCAATCACAGGGGCACCAAAGCCCTGGGGTTTAACCCGTTTGACCTGTTTAGTAATCCAATCCTTGAACTCTGCAACGGTGGACTTTAGCCCAGGAACATCGGCAAAGGCTTCCTCCGGGGAAACCAGTTGGATGGCGGCAATTTGTTCCGCTGTCAGCTCGTCAATGTCCCCCACCGATTTGTCGTGGCCCTGCCCCCAATCTCCCACCAGGACGGCATAGCCCAGGGATTGCATCAGCTCAATGCGTCGGTAGGTGGTGCGGGCTACGGAGGGGTTATCCTTCCACCCCCCATCGGGGTAGTCCACAATGGTCAGTTTGTCAGGGGAACTTAACTTTTCTGCCCATACCTGCTGGATTTGGGCCAATGCCTGTGCCGTTTCCTGGGGGGTGAAATGGCCACCGGCGGCCCCAAGGAAGGGAATACCCAGACGGTGGGAAGCCAATTGGGTTTTGAGGAAACCCTCCCCCGTGCCAATGACGTTGGTAATACCGCTCGGATTTAGGGGGAAACTAACCCCCATAGGTTGTTCACCATTGGTCAGCTTGGCCCCTTTGGCCCATTTGTGACTTTCCGCATCCCTAATCTGATAAGCGACAATTTGCCCCAGGGCATTTTTTACTGGGATGATCAACCCTGGCTGGTAATTACTGAGGGAATTGCCATACTTGCCTATCCCCGGCAGATGGACGTGATATTTACCCTGCAAGGGTTGGAATTTGCCTGCACTGCCATAGCCACCGGTGGTGATTTCCGCTTCTGTAAAGCCCCGTTTCAGTAAGTTTTGGCGGTCTCGATTATTCAGGGCCAGCTCTGCAAACAGGCGTTGATATTCCTGATGCCGTTGCTCCGTGGCTAAGCATTTTTCCCGTCGTTGCCGTTCAATTTCCCTGTTTCTGGCTTCCCGCTCCCCTTTCCTCTTTTGCCAAGCATCCCGGTCAAAATCATCACCTTGGCGGAGGTAATGGATTCCAGCATAGTAACTACCATTGGTTTGCTTAACCCAGCCATAGGCAGAATTGTCCCCATCCCCGTCGGGGAAAGTCATGCACAGCACCCCAGCATCGGCCATGATGCGGCAATTGCCATTGGTTTTAGCGCAGACTGGGCAAGGATTGTGGCGGTTGGTGGGTTGTAATTTGTTCTGCCCAAAGTTGGAATGGTTCGGGTTATTGACTAGGAGGGGGGAGAATGCGCTAGAATGGGCCCCGTGTGAAGTTTTATAATGCTTCATCTCAGAAGCCTCCTTTTTTTTGGTTGCTTCTTGCTCTCCCAAAGAGCACAAGAACCGATTATTTCTAGATACGCATCCTTTCTTAGGACAACTAGAGCAGACCTGAATTCCACCCGCCGCCAAGCAAGAGGGAATTTGGGTCTTTGGTTGTTTTGGGGAACTATAGGATGCGGCTGACCTTGCCGCTGAAACATTTCAAACCTCTAAATACTGAATGGGGAACGCTGGATCCTCCCAATAAATTTACAGGATTTTGCACTATTTTTTTGCTATTGGCGATGGGCCTTTTTTGCCCGTTGCCTTTTTTAGTGGGGTACAGGGGTAGAAGAACTCTGGGGGTAAAGGCTAGTAATTCAAGACCATAACTTAAAAGTCCCATCTTTTTCAAGGAGTTTTAAAATTTTTTCTCTGGGTTGACCGTGAGGGGGTAGTAGCATCGTTTTTGTAATTGCGCTAGAAATAAAAAACCGTTAAGTTTTGAGTCATAGAGAGGTTATCAGCATTGATTCCTGAGTGGGAGCAGATAAATCTAAATACTTTCTAGCTAAATAGCTAAAGTAAAAAAGTCATTTAATATACAGAAACTTATAGGTCTTATCAATCTTGGTTATAGTTAAATCTCCGGGCTATTTCTGCCCTAAAGCATTCTTCCGCAATGGTTAGAGTTTAGTTGGTGCAAGAATCCCCCAGTGTTATTGAGGGTTGAACTTTATTTAGGATTTGGCTTGTTTTCTCCTGAGCCATTCTTCCCGTGAGATAGTGCCAGGGGCCAAAACTGTCTGTTTCTCTGATTCTTGCCGTTGTCCCATTTTGAGGGGCTGGGGTTTGTCTTTCCGCCATAGGTCACGGCCCAGGCCAAACTTGGCGCAACATCTTCTCAGAGCCATGGCCTCCGCATTGGAGCTTGGATCACCGTAGCTATTGCAATCAATGTCTTCTGTGCCGGTGGCTTGCCTGGTCAAACTCCGATCATCCCCATGGATTGTGAGGGAGCCGGTGAGGGTTAGGCGATCGCCAATTTGTTGGGTGTCGATGATTAACCATTCCCAACCCCCAAGGCCACAAAGGTCGTCAAGCAAGTCCGCTAGGTCATACCAGGCCACAAAATCAACGGAACCAGTCGGTTTTTTGTTTTTGAAGGTTTTTTTCTGGCTAATGAACTGGGGGGCAATGGGTTGCCGTAGGTTTTCGAGAATTTCGGCTAGGAGCATGGTTTGTTATCCTATGGATAGTATTTGAGTGGTGGCCTTTTTGGTTCGCCATTTTTTTTGGGCAGTTTTAGACTTGC
>NZ_JADEWJ010000400.1:0-2276 GCF_015207725.1 Synechocystis sp. LEGE 06083 | reverse complement strand
CTGATATCCGCACTATCATCTGCTGTTGCTTGGTAAATTACCTGACCAGCTCCACTGTTTTCATCAATGGGTGTTGCGGTATCGCCCGATGTAATAGTTGGGGCTACTTCATCGAGGTTGTTGATAGCTAAGTTAACTACTTGTTCAGTGACAGAATTAACACCGTCGCTGGCGGTAACGGTGAATTTATAGCTAGATTGCGTTTCAAAGTCAGGATTACCAATTAACTTAACTTTCCCTGTTGTGGAGTCAATGCTGAAAGATGTGGCATCATCCCCTGGTTTCAAACCGAAGGTTACCCCCTCACTGATATCCGCACTATCATCCGCTGTTACTTGATAAATTACCTGACCAGCTCCACTGTTTTCGTTAATTGCCTTTGCAATGTTCCCAGAAGTAATAATAGGAGCTACTTCATCGAGGTTGTTGATAGTTAAATTGACCAATTGCTCCGTAGCAGGATTAACGCCATCACTAGCAGTGACGGTGAATTTATAGCTAGATTGCGTTTCAAAATCTGGATTGCCAATTAACTTAACTTTCCCTGTTGTGGAGTCAATGCTGAAAGATGCGGCATCATCCCCTGGTTTCAAACCAAAGGTTACTCCCTCACTGATATCCGCACTATCATCTGCTGTTACTTGATAAATTACCTGACCAGCTCCACTGTTTTCATCAATGGGTGTTGCGGTATCGCTCGATGTGATGGTAGGAGCTACTTCATCGAGGTTGTTGATAGTTAAATTGACGACTTGTTCTGAAGTATTGTTAGCCGCATCTGTCGCAACTATAGTGAATTTATAATTGGATTGCGCTTCAAAATTCGGATTATCAGTTAACTTTACTGCTCCCGATGTGCTGTCAATGGTGAAGGCAGTAAAGTCATCAACTTCCTTGAGGCTATAGCTGGTTGAACCTGTGGTAATATCCCCTATGTCAGTGGACGTGACAGTATAAACTACTTGACCGGCTCCGCTGTTTTCATCAATAGGCGTTGCAATACCTCCTGATGTGATGGTAGGGGCTATTTCATCTAGATTGTTAACTGTAATGGTGAAATTCTCAGTAAAAACCAAAAGAGAGCCACCATTGTCATCTGTACTCTTGATGGTAATTTCATAACTTGGTTTAGTTTCGAAGTCTGGGCTAGGACCAATGAAAAATAATTCATTGCCATTACGAATTTCAAAATCTCCGGCATCTGATCCTTCAACGTTTAAAACATTATTGTTGCCACTAATATCAGGATCAGTAATGGTAACAGTCGCTATTTTTATCCCACCTGATGTATTGATATTTTCATCTATTTTATTATTAGAAATAGCGATATTTGTGGGCACTTCATTGACATCAACTACATTAATAGTTAAATCTTTAGTAAAAACTAAAGGAGAGCCACCATTATCATCGGTGCTTTTGACGGTAATTTCATAGCCTGGTTTAGTTTCAAAATCTGGACTGGCACCGACAAAGAATAATTGATTGCCGTTACGGATTTCAAAATCTTCAGCATCCGTTCCTTCAATGGTTAAAACATTATTGTTGCCCGTGGCATCGGGGTCAGTAATATCTAAAGTTCCAATCAGCAGACCAGAACCAACATCAATATTTTCTTCAATTTGATTATTGTCAAGAATTACATCCGTTGGTGCTTCATTAACGTTGATAATAGTTCCAATACCTTGTACATCATCAATGATCGCCCCAGTAATATTGGTGATATTGACAAAAAAGGTTTCTTCCGACGCCGCTAGATTGCCGCCTTCAATGTCAACTTCAAAAGTGTAAGTGGATTTCCCTTCAGCAATGGTTTGGCCAGTCAAGTTCGTTACTGTGTAGTCTTCTCCCGCCGTTGCTGTGTTATCGGCAGTGGCAATGTCGAAGGTCACGCCTCCAGACAGAGCAGGGGAGGAAAGGCTGACAATAAAAGTGGCTGTGCCAGCATCTTCATTAACCTGCACGTCATTAATGGAAAGGGATGGAACAATTTCTATCGTGCCGAAGATATTGTTATCGTCGTAAGTACTACCTTCGCTATCGCCACCATTATCAGGGGCAGTGTTGCCAGTGAAGGTGGGTAATATTCCCAAGCTAAGCACTGTGGGAGCAGTAATAACCCCGGCTTCATTCTTTAAGCCATCGGTAACGGCAAAAATTGCTCCCCCTAATCCTTGGCCATTATTGGCGCCAACTCCACCAGTAGCCATGTTGTCTTCAAATTTTGTGTTGTCCAGGGTGAGGGAGCCGGAACGGATAAAGATTGCCCCTCCCAGCCC
>NZ_JADEWJ010000051.1:0-17580 GCF_015207725.1 Synechocystis sp. LEGE 06083 | reverse complement strand
GGCTCCACCGTAGTTCATAGCGTCGGGGCCTGGGTAGGTTTGGCCACTATTTTGGTAGTCGGTCCCCGCCAAGGTCGTTTTCCTAAAACTGGCAAAGCCGCAAAAATTCAGGGCTCCAATATGCCCTTTTCCGTTCTCGGCACCTTAATTCTTTGGTTCGGCTGGTTGGGCTTCAATGGGGGCAGCACTCTTGCACTAACTCCCGCTGTGCCGGGCATCATTGTCAACACCGTGTTGGCCGGGGTCGGGGGCATGTTGATGGCAGGGTTGATCAGTCTACTCCAAGACAAAATGATCCAAGTGGAACCCCTGATGAATGGTTCCCTGGCTGGGTTGGTGGCCATTACCGCCGGGGCCAATGTGGTCATCACTCCGATCGCCATAGTGATTGGGGCTACGGGAGCGGCGATCGCCCACTTAGTAGGCAGACAAATGTTGCACTGGGGAGTGGACGATGCGGTGGATGCGGTGGCGGTCCATGGTGGGGCTGGAGTCTGGGGCACCCTTTGTGTCGGCCTATTTGGTCAATTGGCGTTGGTGGATACAGGACTGAATCGTTGGCAACAATGCGGAGTCCAAATATTAGGTGTTGGCATTTGTGCCCTTTTAGCCTTCGGCTCAGCCTGGGTAGTTTTAACCTTTCTGAACCGGGTTTTCAGCCTGCGCATCTCTCCCGAGGACGAAGAAATTGGTTTAAACGTGTCCGAACACCAAGCCACCACAGAAACCTACGAACTTTTTCAGGTGATGGACCGCCAGTCTAAAACCCATGATTTGAGTTTGCGGGTGCCGGTCAATCCCTTCACTGAAGTGGGGCACATTGCCGGCCGCTATAACCAAGTGATGGATGCCTTTGAAGTTCGCCATCACCGCAGTGTGGAGGACTTAGCCCAAATTTATTACGTTACCGCAGCGATCGCCGCCGCCATTGAAAATAACAGTTTTAAAGCCGACCAGTTGGGGTTGGAGGAAGTCACTAATCGGGCCGATGAATTGGGGGCGTTGGCCAGAACCATTCAACAAATGGCGGAAATGCTCCAACAGAGAGACCAAGAATTGATCGCCGTTAAACAGCAATTGGTGCTCCAGCAACAAAAACAACAAAATGGCAACATTGGTGCCATGGATTGATCTCCCCAGGCATTATAGGGAAAGGGATTAACTCCTCCCTCCTGGCTACGGCAGAGAATAGCAATTCCCGCTCACATTTACCCCAGATCCACCGCAGTTGAACAGATTTAATTAGGTTTAGCCTCACCATACAAAGCGGCGATCGCCTGTTGGGGGTCTGGTTGTTTCACCAGGGATTCTCCCACCAACACGGCCCGGGCTCCAGCCTGTTGTAGTCTTTGCAAATCGGCTAACTCATAAATGCCGGATTCACTCACCGCAGTAATGCCCTTTTTGGTTAATTGCTCCCGTCGCTGGGCAAAAAGCTCCTCTGTGGTTTGCAGATCAACGGTGAAGTTTTGCAAATTACGGTTATTAACCCCGATTAGTTGCACCCCTTCCAGGGCCAACACCCGGTCCATTTCCTCCAGGGTGTGGACTTCCACCAGGGCAGCCATGCCCAGACCTTGGATAATTTTGAGGAAATAAGGTAAATCCTTATCACTGAGAATGGCGGCAATTAACAACACCGCATCGGCCCCCCGGCTCCGGGCTAGATAAATTTGGTAGGGGTAAATAATAAATTCCTTACACAGCAGGGGTAACTGCACCGCTGAGCGCACCAGTTGCAAATTTTCAAAACTGCCCTGGAAAAATTTCTCGTCCGTCAACACCGACAAACAGTTTGCCCCACCCGCTTCATAGGCCTTGGCGATTGCCACTGGGTCAAAATCAGCCCGAATAATGCCCTTACTGGGGGAAGCTTTTTTCACCTCTGCAATTAAAGCCGGTTGACGCTGGCTCTGGCGCAATGCTCCGACAAAATCCAAAGGGGGAGCTATGTCCTTAACCAAACTCTGGAGTTTGACCAAGGGTACCAATTCCCGCCGTTGGGCCACTTCCTTTTCCTTGTGCCAGACAATCTCCTCCAGAATGTGCCGGGGAGCCGCCTCTGGATGCTTAATTTGGTATTGGAGAATGTCAACGTTAATGGGGGGATTGGGAGGACGGCGACGAATTTCCATAAATTGCAGTCAATGCGAGGGATTATGTTGGTGGCTAGATGGTGAAACTAACCTAGTCCGATCTTAGATAGTAGGATGGAATTGTTAATTTTGTCGGCGGTGCCCCGCTGGTTGACGGCATCAGTTCACTTTCAACACTATTCTTTCAAATCCCAACCCCATCCCGTGCCCCCTTTCTGGAGCGATTACGAAAAAGTACTTTTACGGATTGTGCTCACCAGCTTAACGGCTCTGCTCGTATTATTCTGTCTTTGTCTGGGCTACCGTTTGGTTCGTTTCACCCTACTGGGATTTTGACAAAGCCCGCTCCGGGGGCTTAGGGCAAGGGTAAACTTACTGAGGAAATCCAATCCAAGCTGAAGTTGATCCTTTGGGCTACACTACTGGTTTGATTTTCGCTTCCACTGCATTTACTTTATATGGCCCATAGCGACCTGTTACCCAACCTTGATTCCTGTTTAACCACTCTCCGCACCGTCGGTTGGGGGGCCATGGCAATCCTCCAGTCCTACTACAACGGCGATAATCAGACTAATTTAAATGCCAACGAGGATAAACAGGATGGCCCGGTTACGGCGGCGGATTTGGCGGCTAACAAATATATCTTAGCTACCCTACAGGAGGCCTTTAGCCCAGAGGAGTTTGGCTATCTGAGCGAAGAAACCCACCAAGGCAGTGACCCGTTACCCCAGGATTGGGTCTGGATTATTGACCCCCTCGACGGTACCAGGGATTTTATTGATAAAACCGGGGAATATGCTCTGCACATTGCTCTGACCTATCGCCAGCGGCCGGTCTTGGCCTTAGTGGGTATGCCAGAGGCAGAAAAGCTTTACTACGCCGTCCAAGGCCAGGGTTGTTTTCGGGAGACCAAAACAGGGGAAGTGACTCGGTTACAAGTAACCTCTAAATCGGATTCTAGCCCCTTAACCCTAGTGGTGAGCCGTAGCCATCGGGACCAACGTTTTCAGGATTTGATTGACCGTTTACCCTTTGGCGATCGCCATTATGTGGGCAGTGTGGGCTGTAAAATCGTCACCATTTTGGAGGGACAAAGCGATGTGTACATTTCCCTCTCTGGTAAATCTGCCGCTAAGGATTGGGACTTTGCGGCCCCGGAATTAATTCTTACCGAAGCAGGGGGGAAGTTTACCTATTTTGACCAAACCCCTGTGGTATATAACCGGGGAGACGTGCGGCAATGGGGCGGCATCATGGCCAGCAACGGTTCCCAGCATGGGCAGTTGGGTGAACAAGCGGTGCAAATTTTGGCCCAGTTGGACCAGGGATAACAATTGAGCAATGAGTAATGAACCATAGTGAGGCCACCCAACGTTGGCTTGGTATTGACCCCGGTTTAGCCATTATTGGTTGGGCTATTCTGGATGGTCAGCCGGATCTATCCGCCCAACTGGTGGACTACGGCATCATTGAAACTTCTAAGCACCTCAGCACCCCGCAACGACTGGTGGAAATTGAGCAAGATATCCACGCCCTATTAGAGGAATTTTCTCCCCAGGCGATCGCCATGGAAATGCCTTTTTTTAGTAGGCAAATCAAAGCGGCCGGGGGCGTAATGCAGGCCTTGGGGGTGATCAACCTGGTTATTTACCGAGAAAAGAGCATTCACCCCGTCTTTTTGCACCAATCCAGTTGGAAATGCCATTTGGGCAACGGTAAAGCCAATAAAGCCGAGGTGGCCGCCATGGTGCAAAATTTTTTTGGTCTGGAGGATCTGCCCATTGATGACAGTGTGGATGCCATTGCCATTGCCCTGGCTGGACTAAACGGAGTCCGCAACGAGATCAATTAAGGTGCGGAGGTGGGGATTTCTGGGCAACCATGTAGGGGCGAGAGTTTGCTACAGTAAACACTACAGAAGCCTTGTCAATTATTGTTAAGCAAAACATCGACGCATTATGCCTGGGGATTATTACCAAACGCTCGGAGTGACGCGGGATGCCAATAAAGATGAAATCAAACGAGCCTACCGTCGGTTAGCCCGCAAATATCATCCTGACGTTAATAAAGAACCAGGAGCAGAGGAAAAATTTAAAGAAATTAACCGGGCCTACGAAGTCCTCTCCGAGCCGGAAATTCGTCAGCGCTACGACCAATTTGGCGAAGCAGGGGTCAGCAGTGGCGGCGCCCAGGGCTTTGATGTGGGCAATATGGGAGACTTTGCCGACATCTTTGAAACCATTTTTGGTGGCTTCGGTGGCGGCATGGGGGGGCAACAACGGGGCCGTCGTCGGGCTAACGGCCCCACCAGGGGGGATGACCTCAGGCTAGATTTACAGTTAACTTTCCAAGAAGCTATTTTTGGTGGCGAAAAAGAAATTCGCATTCCCCACCTGGAATCCTGTCAGGTCTGTGAAGGCACTGGCGCTAAACCGGGTACCGGAGTTAAAACCTGTGGCACCTGTAACGGCGCTGGCCAGGTCCGCCGGGCTACCCGCACTCCTTTTGGTAGTTTTGCCCAGGTTTCCACCTGTCCCACCTGCAACGGCACCGGGGAAGTGATTGAAGAAAAATGCGAAGCCTGCAACGGAGTCGGTCGTAAACAGGAAACGAAAAAGCTCAAAATTACCATCCCCGCTGGGGTAGACGATGGTACCCGTCTGCGGGTGGGCAAAGAAGGGGATGCCGGTCTACGGGGCGGCCCCGCCGGAGATCTATACGTCTTTCTGATGGTGGAAACGGATAAGAACTTTGTCCGGGAAGGGATGAATATTCGTTCCAACTTGGAAGTGAGTTATCTCCAAGCTATCCTCGGTTGTCGTTTGGAAGTGGACACGGTGGATGGTAAAGCGGAGCTAACTATTCCGGCCGGCACCCAACCCAACACCGTATTGACCCTGGAAAATAAAGGGGTGCCCAAATTAGGCAACGCCACCATCCGGGGAGACCATCTAATTACCATTAAAGTACAGATTCCCACCCGCATTAACTCCGAAGAACGGGAACTGCTGGAACGGCTGGCCACCATTAAGGGTGAGAGCCATGGCAAAGGAGGCTTGGAAGGATTTTTAGGGGGACTATTCCATAAATGAGCCAGGACAATGAACCAATTTTGCTAGATCTGCGGGGCACTCCCTGTCCGATTAACTTTGTCCGCACTAAGCTCAAACTGGCCCAGATGGCCCCAGGACAATGCCTGGAAGTCTGGCTGGATGGGGGAGAGCCGGTGGAGCAGGTGCCCCATAGCCTGGAATTGGAGGGCTATACAGAACAATCCCTACGGGCACTGAAGGGAGAATCAGCCTATTGTTTGACCATTACCGTTCCGGTGGCAGTTCCCTAGGGGGCTAGGGGTTAACAATGACCAAAGCGACGGATGACGGCACGGTTATTGCTGTTCAAGCTAACTACTATTGGGTGCGTTTGCGGAATGTGACTGCCCAGCCACTGCTCTGCACCCGCCGTACCCGTCTGAAAAAAGTAGGGCAAAAGGTCATGGTGGGGGATCAAGTCCGGGTGGAATTACCTCCTTCCTTGCTATTACAGGGTCAAGGCAAGGCGACGGAAGTGCCCATGGTGGCCGAGGGAGATTTAGGGGCGATCGCCAAAGTTTATCCCCGCCGCACTGTGTTGGAACGGCCGCCAGTGGCCAATGCGGAACAAATTTGTTTAGTCTTTGCCCTTACCGATCCTCCCCTGGAAGAATGGCAGTTGAGTCGATTCTTGGTGCAAGCGGAAGCTACTGGGTTGGAAATTAGCCTTTGCCTCAATAAACAGGATCTGGTGGAGGAAACAGAGGTTAAATTCTGGGGCGATCGCCTAACTAATTGGGGCTATACACCGATCATCCTCAGCGTGCAAAATTGCTGGGGCGTGGAAAAATTACAAGCAAAATTAAAACACCGTATTAGCCTCATGGCTGGCCCCTCTGGCGTGGGCAAATCTAGTCTGATCAACCTGCTGGTGCCCGGGGTGGAGCAACGGGTGAAAAAAGTATCGGGCAAATTACGGAAAGGACGCCACACCACTCGCCATGTGGAACTATTCGACCTCCCCGCCGGGGGACTACTGGCCGATACCCCAGGCTTCAACCAACCGGACTTGGCCGTTGAACCGGCCCAACTACTTCATCTCTTTCCCGAAGCCCGCCAGCAATTGACAGGGCGAGAATGTTTTTTTAAAGACTGTCTCCATCGAGGGGAACCGGACTGTGCTGTGGGGCAAGACTGGGAGCGCTAGGACCATTACTTAACCTTCCTCGAGGAAGTTCTGGCCCAGCAAAATCCCGAACAGCCCAAGGAAGCGGACACAGGCTTGAAAACTAAAACCGGCAGTGATGGCCAGGAGTATGATGAGCCGAAATTAGAGACTAAAAAATACCGTCGCCATTCCCGTCGCCAGGAGCATCAAGAACTCCAGAGTTTTTGTGAGCAAACGGATTTAGATAATTTGCAGGAGGACTGGGACTGGGAATAGACCGGGACGTTAAGCCCAGAAGCAGTGGAGTACTAAATTAAAAACCATAATCAAAACCAATCAATTAATCATTTTCCCAACATTCGGAGGACATCAAGTCACCAATCTGATCCCGCAGTAAATAGTCATTTCTTTCTAACTCACATTCCACACAGACCCATTCCCGGGCAGGAATATACTGACAGAGGACATAAATCGGTTGGTGACGACTCACCGTGCCCCGCTCCACTAACAGGCGGGCTTCATCCTTGAGCATATTGATATCGTAGTCGAAGGAGGAAAGGGGAGTTAAAGTTGCAGTACTCATAGAAAGTCACCAAAATTCGGAGATCGAAACCTACACACAACTATAACCTAACCCCAAATACAAACAAAGGGGGGCTTTGCTGTATTATCTATTACAATTCTTTGCTCTCCCGTATAAATACCTAATTTTTCTAGGCTTTGGGCAACCATAAAATTTTTGTTAAGGTTTTACCGATGGTTCTTGGTTGGCAGTTTTGTGGCTGAATTTGCCTTGCCCCAATCACGATATACTCAATGGCGATGATCAGGACAGAAAACCATTATGGTGGCGGTTGCAGTGTTAGCAGCGGGGAAGGGCACCCGCATGAAATCGGACTTACCCAAAGTGCTCCATCAATTGGGGGGCTATAGTTTGGTGGAAAGGGTATTGCAAAGTTGCCGTCCCCTCACCCCCGAGAGACAAATATTGATTGTGGGTTATCAGGCCGCCGCGGTGGAATCTTCCTTGGCCGGGCGATCGGACGTGGAATTTGTGGAGCAAAAGGAACAATTGGGCACTGGCCACGCCATTCAGCAGTTACTGCCTTGCCTCGAGGGCTACCAAGGGGATTTGTTGGTGCTCAACGGCGATGCCCCCCTACTGCGGTCGGCAACTTTGGAAAATTTGATTGCCACCCACCAACGCCATGGCAATGCGGCCACCCTGCTCACAGCCCATTTACCAGACCCAAAGGGCTACGGCCGGGTATTTTGTAATGGGGATAATCGGGTGACGCAAATTGTCGAAGACCGGGATTGTAATGCAGCCCAACGACAAAACCATCGGGTGAATGGGGGCATTTATTGTTTTCACTGGCCCCGGTTAGCCGCGGCTCTGCCCAAATTGTCGGCCAACAATGATCAACAGGAATATTACCTGACAGAAGTGGTGGACTACCTAGACCAGGTGATGGCGGTGGATGTGGATGATTATTTGGAAATTAACGGCATCAATGACCGCAAACAGTTGGCGGCGGCCAATGATATTTTGCAAAATCGCATCAAGGATGACTGGATGGCCCAAGGCATTACTTTGATAAATCCTGATAGCATCACCATTGACGATACGGTGGTGCTGGAGGCGGATGTGATCATTGAACCCAACACCCACCTGCGGGGTAAAACGGTCATCGGTCGGGGTAGTCGCATTGGCCCGGGTAGTTTGATCGAGGATAGTACCATCGGATCTAATTCTTTCGTTCTATTTTCCGTGGTCAGCCAGAGTCAGGTTGGGGATGGTTGTCGCCTTGGCCCCTATAGCCACATTCGGGGAGAAGCGGATATTCAAGCCCAATGTCGCATTGGTAATTTTGTCGAAGTCAAAAAATCTGTCATTGGCGCCCAAACTAATGTGGCCCACCTCAGTTATCTGGGGGATGCGCTACTTGGGGAGCGGGTCAATGTGGGGGCCGGTACCATTACCGCTAATTATGACGGGGTGAGTAAGCATGCCACGGTGATTGGTAGTGGCACTAAAACGGGGGCCAATAGTGTCTTTGTGGCCCCGGTGCAGGTGGGGGAAGGGGTAACGGTGGCAGCGGGATCGGTGATCAATCGGGATGTGCCGGCGGGATCTTTGGCGATCGCCAGGCCGCGGCAACGTATCATTGATAATTGGCAAGTGCCCCCAGCCCCGCAGTCGGGTCAATCTTAAATTGTTATGCTCACCATTGCTTTACCGAAAGGCTCGTTGTTGCGGGATAGTATTGACCGTTTCCAGCAAATTGGCCTAGATTTTTCTGCTTTCCTCGAACCCAAAAACCGTCAGCTACAAATTGTTGATCCCACCCATCGGGCCAAGGCTTTGTTGGTGAGAGCTTGGGATGTGCCGGTGTATGTGGAATATGGCCAGGCCCAGTTGGGCATTGTGGGCTATGACATTCTGCGGGAAAAAAAACCAGCGGTGGCCCAGTTGGCGGATTTAAATTTTGGGGGCTGTCGTCTTTCGGTGGCGGTGCCCCAAGCGAGTCCCTATCGGCGATCGGTGGATTTACCGCCCCATGGCCGGGTGGCTTCTAAGTTTGTCCATTGTGCGTTGGAGCATTTCCGTCGTTTGGATTTACCAGTGGAGATTATTCCCCTCTACGGTTCGGTAGAGTTGGGACCCATCACGGGCATGTCGGAAGCTATTGTGGATTTAGTTTCCACTGGCCGCACTCTCCAGGAAAATGGTTTGGTGGAAATTGAAGTTTTGTTCGACAGTAGTGCCCGGCTCATTGCCCATCCCCTTAGTTATCGGGTGAATGGCGATCGCCTGTTGGATTGGGTGGAAAAATTACGGTCGGTGATCTAATCTTCTTGGTCGGGCCACAGTAAACGCAGGGCCATAACGGTAAAACCCAGAGCAGCCAATGCTTTGAGTAGCTTAGTAGGCAAAAACTGGGCTAGACTACCCCCCGCTAATACCCCCAGAAAACTAGCTAAAATCAACGCTGTGACGGAACCGAAAAATACGGCCCGGGGAGATTTGGCACTGCCCCCTAAGGCGATCGCCGCCAACTGACTTTTGTCGCCAATTTCCGCCAAAAAAACGGTAATAAAACTCAGACCAAATAGTTGCCAATCCATAGTGATGTCAAAACAGGAAATGTTAAGGGGAAGTTAATCCTTGTTCGCCGATTAAATAATCCACAAACTGCCTGGCTGTGCGGCCCGATCGCCCGTTATGACGGGTAGCCCATTGCTTCGCCCGAAAATCTAACTCCGTTGCCGGCAAGTTAAGCTGCGCTTGTTTGGCCAGGTGATGTACTATCGCCAAATAGGTGTCCTGGTTAGCCGGCGGAAAAGTTAGAGTCAAGCCGAAACGATCACTGAAAGATAATTTTTCCTGCACCGTATCCCAAGCCTGTACTTCATCAGCATCCTGGGGCGAAGGGCGATCGCCAAAAAATTCTCGGATTAAATGACGGCGGTTACTGGTGGCATAAATGACCACATTGGCGGGTCGGGCGACCAGATCACCTTCCAACACAACCTTTAAACTTTTGAAACGTTCATCCTCCTCTTCAAAGGAGAGATCATCGACAAAAATGATAAATTTCTGCGGATAGCTGCGTAATTTTTCCACCAATAAAGGCAGGGTAATCAAATCCCGTGGAGACACTTCCACCAAGCGCAAACCCCGATCGCCATACTGATTAACCAAGGCCTTAACCAAGGAAGATTTACCACTGCCCCGACTGCCATAGAGCAACACATTTAGCGCCGGCAGTCCCTGCAATAGACACTGGGTATTTTGACAAAGGACTTTTTGAGGCTCATCATAACCCACTAAATCCGCCAATTGAACACCATCAATTTGGGGTACCCCCTGTAGGTTTTCCCCCTGCCAACGAAAAGCCCGGTAATGGGCCACGGCCCCCACGCCTTTGTGCCGATAATGGCCCACCAGATAAGCCAAATTGTCTCCCCATTTTTGGTCGCTTTCTGCGGGAAAGGTCATTTGGTTGGGCACCTGCCAAGCCTTTAACGCCACTGGGGTTTGGGAAGCAATAATTACCCACTGCAAAATCTGTTCTGGTGGGCATTGATACACCATTTGGATCAAATTCAGATCGTGGCGAGCCGCATCCTGCAAACTAGTTGGCAATTGGGCCAATTCTTCCCTCTGCACCCGCACACTAAATGGGTTTTCATCCTCCAACAGGCGATCGAGCAAAAAATCCTGCCAACTTTGACCCACCTCCGCCAAATGACGAAACCATGCCCCATAGGCTTGCAGACAAACTGTGGCTTCCGGCTTTTGGTTAGTCCCATTGTGGTGCAAACAGCGCAACAAATCTAGAAAAGCCTCCCCAATGGGATGGTCGAAAATACCTTGGTATAGCAACAGGCTCGAAACCTGATGGTACAAAGCTTTACTGGATGTGGCCAGTAGGGGGGTAGGGTAGGGAACCGTCATCAAATATCGTGCCAAAGTCTAGGGTAAAATTTCCCGGCCCACCGCTTTATAGCGACCCCAGGCCAAATGGGAACGGGGATCGACGTAATCTCGAATAATTACCCCCGACTGGGAAGCCCGCTCAAAGGCCACCAATAGGGGAATTTCCGTTGTGAACAGAGGTAAATTTTCCGCCTGCAATAACTGCCTTGCCTCTCGACCACTACGGGTACGGGCATCTACCTTGGTTAACAAAATTTTGTAGTTAACCTTGAGGGATGCCAACTGCTCCGCCGCCTTTAAAGTGGCATCCAAATCCAAGTGATTGGGGGTGGTGGGAATAATCAACAGATCGCTCCCCTCCGCCAAATCCCGAAACTCATCCAATTCCGGCATGGCCCTGGTGTCCACCACAATGTGGGGATATTTACGAATTAACGCCGTGGAGCCCGCCTGGGAAGCAACGTAGAAAGGTAATTTCTCTTCCCTGGCCCAAATCAACGCCGAACGGTTACGGTCCGCATCGATCAGCAATGTTTGATCCTTTTGTTGCAGATAGGCCGCCAGGTGGACAGCGGTGGTAGTTTTCCCAACGCCCCCTTTGAGGGCAGTGATGGCAATAATCATCGGCTAGGGCAAAAGAAAAAGGAGAGCGGTAACACTCTCCCAACTTTAGCTAATTGCTGATGTTTTGCTCAATTAGTTTTGTTTTTTAGCCATTTTTCGAGTGACGACTGTTTTACAAAACCTTAGAGAGCATTACCCCGGGGTAGTACTTCCTCAGGGAAGATAAAGTTTTCATGGGGTTGATCTTGGGGAGCCATCCAGGCGCGCATCCCTTCGTTCAACAAAATGTTTTTTGTATAAAACGTTTCAAATTCCGGGTCTTCCGCTGCCCGTAGTTCCTGGGAGACGAAGTCATAGGCCCGTAGGTTCAAGGCTAAACCAACGATACCCACGGAACTCATCCACAGACCAGTTACCGGCACAAACAACATGAAGAAGTGCAACCACCGTTTGTTGGAGAACGCAATACCGAAAATCTGAGACCAGAAACGGTTAGCGGTCACCATAGAATAGGTTTCTTCTGCTTGGGTGGGTTCAAATGCCCGGAAAGTGTTGGAATCTTCCCCATCTTCAAACAGGGTGTTTTCCACCGTGGCACCGTGAATGGCACACAATAGAGCGCCGCCCAAAATTCCTGCTACTCCCATCATGTGGAAGGGGTTCAAGGTCCAGTTGTGGAACCCTTGCAGGAACAAAATGAACCGGAAGATTCCCGCTACCCCAAAGCTGGGGGCGAAGAACCAACTGGATTGTCCCAGGGGGTACATCAAAAAGACGCTGACAAACACCGCAATGGGGCCAGAGAAAGCGATGGCGTTGTAGGGACGAATGCCGACCAGACGAGAAATTTCGAACTGACGCAGCATAAAGCCAATCAGACCGAAGGCACCGTGGAGGGCAACGAAGGGCCACAAACCACCAATTTGGAACCAGCGGGTCAGGTTACCTTGGGCTTCCGGTCCCCAGAGGAACAGGAGGGAATGGCCGAAGGCATCGGCGGGGGAAGAGACCGCTACGGTCAGGAAGTTAGCTCCTTCTAGATAGGAACTGGCTAGGCCGTGGGTGTACCAGGAAGTAACGAAGGTAGTGCCGGTTAGCCATCCCCCCAGAGCCATGAAGGCACAGGGGAAGAGCAGCAAACCAGACCAACCAATAAATACGAAACGATCACGCTTTAGCCAATCGTCGAGGACATCAAACCATCCTCTTTCGACTGGGGCGCGTCCGACTGCAATGGTCATGGCGCAAAATCTCCAAATAATAATTACGAAGGAAAATTTTCTCTCCCGATCGCCGACCCATGGCTTTGCCCGTCGTTGGGAGCAAAAATGAGAAAGAATCGGGAAATCTTAATTTTTCTTAATGTTTCCCATTGTAAAGCAAATTTGAGGAATCTGCCAGTGGGAAAGGGATTGGCGCATAGTTACAGGTTAAAGCCAGCCCAATAACATTCCAGCTAGTAACACAAAGCCAATGATGACGTTTTGTCCAAAAATTTGACCGTATAGTTTCGGTTCCGGCGTGGGGGCACTGAGTTGGATGTATTGGATTACCCAACCCACAATGGCGATCGCCAAACTGAGCCAATAGAGGAGATTAAGCCCGAGGATCATGCCCAAATAAAATAGACAGCCAATGGTGAGGGCAAAAAATATCCCCACCGCTTCCCCGACGTATTTGCCAAAAAATAAGGCACTGGAATTAACGCCAATGCGGCGATCATCTTCCCGATCCGCCATAGCGTAAACGGTGTCAAAACCGAGGGTCCAAAACACGGTGGCCCCCCAGAGTACCCAGGTGGCATTGGTCAAATCCCCTGTGACCGCACTCCAACTAATCAGTACAGCAAAGCCCCAAGCGATGGACAGCACTAACTGGGGCACCGGGAAAACTCTTTTCGCACCGGGGTAGGCAAGAATGACAGGCACCGCCGCCACACAGAGCCAAAAACTGAGGGGAGTGAGGTAGAAGGCTAGTCCTGCGGCACACAGCAAGGCCACTAATCCCACCCCAATGCCCACCTGCACGGAGAGGGTGCGGGCCGCTAACGGGCGTTGCTTGGTGCGTTCCACCTGGGGGTCAATGTCCCGGTCCCACAGGTCATTGACTACACAGCCCAAACCACTGGTGGCCAAAGTTCCCAAAGCAATGACGCCCAACAAGGGTAGGGGAGGCAGACCTTGGGCCGCTAAACACACTGCCCACAGGGCTGGAATCATTAAAATCAGTCGGCCGGCAGGTTTATGCCAGCGCAACAAGTAAATGATTGTTAACCAAAGGGGCTGGGAAGATGGGGCTTGGGCAACCATAGAAAAGATTAAAGTACTACTGAGAGGAAGGGGGGCGGTCACTGCTCCAGGCCCACCAACCCTGACCACATTCACACTGGTAAAATTCCTGCCATTTGCGCCGTCGATCATCCCCTAACACTGGTGATCGCCGATTGATCCATGCCCTGAGGGCCTGGCGGGGGCCAGCCTGACATTGGGGACAACAAAAACCCCTGGCATGAACAGTATCCTCAACCCAAGGGGGAGGAGTGGGGTCAAAGACTTCCATGGGTTTCTGGCATGGGTAAGGGATGCAAAAGCTCGTCTGGCAATGGCGATCGCCGCAGTTTACCAATGGGGTTAATGGGTCCGATGACTAGAACTCGTCGGGGTAATTATTCATGGTGGCTTCAGCGTTGTCCCGCTTGGAGCCGAGTAAATCCAAATTATTGACCCGGATTACCGGTTTAGAACGGGGAGTACCGGAGTTCCGATCTTCCCAATGGTCAAATTTTAACGATCCTTGGATACCAATCAAACTCCCCTTTTTGACGTAGTTACCGGCTATTTCAGCAGTTTTACCCCAAATTTCGAGGTCAAACCAATCGGGGGGTTCATCCTTTTTGCTTGTGCGTCGATTTACCGCCAGGGTGAAGTTGCAGACTACATTACCGGACTCAAAATATTTAACTTCAGGGTCACGGCCGGCCCTTCCCACCAGATGGATGCTGTTCACTGACATAAAAATCTTTCCTTGGGATCTTGAAGATTTTCCGATACGCTATTAGCGGTTAGCCTCAGTTTAAAGTCAAACCTCCATCTTCGTCATCTCAATTTAATTTATGACTTCCCCCTCTCCCCTGGTCGGTATCATCATGGGAAGCGATTCCGATCTCCCCACCATGGCAGCGGCGATCGCCATTTGTGAACAATTTGCCGTACCCACGGAAGTGGCCATTGTTTCTGCCCATCGTACCCCAGAAAAAATGGTGGAGTATGCCAAAACTGCCCATCAGCGGGGTCTAAAGGTGATTATTGCCGGGGCAGGGGGAGCGGCCCATCTACCGGGCATGGTGGCGGCCCTAACTCCTTTGCCGGTGATCGGTGTGCCAGTGCAGACTAAAACCCTACAGGGAGTGGATTCCCTCTATTCCATTGTGCAAATGCCGGGGGGAATCCCCGTGGCCACAGTGGCGATCGGCAATGCCCAAAATGCTGGGCTGTTAGCGGTGCAAATTCTCGCCAGCCATAATCCCGTGTTGTTGGAAAAAGTACAAGAATATCGTCAAAGTTTAGAGACCATGGTCTTAGATAAGCAAACCCAACTGGAGCAACTGGGTTATCGAGCCTATCTGGAAAAGCAAAATCACTAATCCCTGACATCGTGGCGATCTACCCAGGGTCAACAGCGGAGTATGGCAAAATAATGCTTAATTAAGTCGATCATTTCGATGTTAATTTGACCACCACATTGGGGAACCAGGGATCAGGGCTATGGGCATTAAGGCGTTGGCAGGCAGAGATCTATTGGCGATCGCCGATTTGACCATCGAGGAAATGAAATCACTCTTGCAGTTGGCGGCGGATCTTAAGTCCGGTGTGCTCAAGCCCCACTGTCAAAAAATTCTCGGTTTACTTTTTTATAAAGCCTCCACCCGCACCAGGGTTTCCTTCACGGCAGCCATGTACCAACTGGGAGGGCAAGTATTGGATTTAAACCCCAGTGTTACCCAAGTGGGTCGAGGGGAACCGATTCAAGACACCGCCAGAGTTCTAGACCGCTACATTGACATTCTTGCTGTGCGGACCTTCAAACAAGCAGATCTGCAAACCTTTGCCGACCATGCCAAAATGCCCATCATCAATGCTTTGAGTGACCTGGAGCACCCCTGTCAAATTTTGGCCGATCTGCAAACTATCAAAGAATGCTTTGGTAAGTTGGCTGGCCTAACAGTGACCTACCTGGGGGATGGCAACAATGTGGCCCATTCCCTCATTCTGGGGGGAGTGATGATGGGAATGACAGTGCGGGTAGCTACCCCAAAAAACTATGAACCCTTGGCAGAAATTATCCAACAAGCCCAACAAATTGCCGCCCCAGGGGGAAAAGTGGAACTAACCGACGATCCCAAAGCCGCTGCCCAGGGAAGTCATATTCTCTACACCGACGTCTGGGCCAGCATGGGTCAGGAAGATTTGGCCGACAGCCGCATTCCCATTTTCCAGCCCTACCAAATTAACCAGGAACTCCTTGCCTTAGCCGATCCCGAAGCCATTGTGCTCCATTGTTTGCCAGCCCATCGGGGGGAAGAAATTACCGATGCAGTGATGGAAGGACCCCAATCTCGACTGTGGGATCAAGCCGAAAATCGGATGCACGCCCAAAAAGCCCTCATGGTGGCCCTGTTGGGTTTGGTATAATGCCGCTCAATTTAGAACAAAATTAATGAAAACTAGTCATTTCCTCAGTTTAATTCGCCAGGAAAAACGGCAATTTGCGGTGATTGGCCTGGGTCGGTTTGGTCGGGCAGTGTGCGAAACCCTCCACATCAATGGCTATGAGGTGTTGGGCATTGACCAGGACCCCAAATTGGTGGCGGAAGTGTTGGCTGATCGGGTGGTGGGCAACGCTATTAGTCTCGATTCCACCGATGACACGGCCCTGCGGGAGGCCGGCATTTTTGAAATTGAAACGGTGATTGTGGCGATCGGTAATTACCTCAAAGAAAGCATCATTACCTGTCTTAATCTCAAGGAAGGGGGCGTAAAATCTGTCGTAGCTAAGGTTTCTTCCGAGACCCACGAAAAAATTCTTAAGCGCCTAGGCGTAGATTTAATTATCTTTCCCGAGCATAAGGCCGGGCAGGACTTAGCTTATACTTTGACCACTCCGGCGATCGTTGACCGTTTCAAATTAGATCCCAACAACAGCATTGTCGAAATTCTGGTTCCTGAAGAATTTTGTGATAAAACTTTGGCCGAACTGCAACTGCGGAAAAACCATGGGGTCAGCGTTTTGGCAGTGGGCTATGAAGAAAAATTTAAAATCAACCCCCCTCCCCAGGAACGATTGCAACGGGGGATGATTCTAGTCCTCCTCGGTTCCAACGAAGATATTGGTCGTCTAGTCTAGTATTTAACAAATGAACAGTAACTAACTTAATTGCCCGTGATTCTGGCAATTCTGGGTGATCTTTGAAAAAATATGGAGGTCAGTCATCTGTCAAGTAAGCATTGAGTTTTCAGATTTCATCGAGGATTGCTATAGGGTATTTGGCGCTGACCAAAAACAGGTTACCAACTAGTCACCAGCAACAAAATTAAATAGTTTGCATCTTGATCCCCGGACCTTCACATCTTTAACGGTGCATGGGGGTGCCTTCAATTAAATTAAACCCACAGAGAAATAATATTTTTGATTAATGGGAAGAAAGTAGTGATAAAACATATGTTTTTTAGTTTAATTTTTCTGCTATTGCAGCCTGATTTAGCTTACGGTCAAGATAAAATCCTAGCTGATGTATTTTTTGTCAATTCTTCAGTCAAAAAGATTGATAATCTATCTATTGATTCAACTGTGGAGCATTTACAAAGTAGCAGAAAAAATTTAACCGACATCGATAATTTACAATACACTGAAAGTATTGTGGAGCTGGAAACCAGTTTTGAAAAGGTCGAGATAAAAAGTCCAAGCCTAGAATCTTTGACCAAATTTATTTTAGTCAATGAAAGCACCATTGGTCCCTCTGTTGTTGTTCCTAGCCCTAGGGCAAATCTAGACTTATCGTCGCCAACTTACCAACAAATACCGTTTCTAAAAGGAGAGGAGAATGTTAACTCTCCCAACATCGACACTTCTTCCCCTGTCAACGTTTGGCATTTAACCGATAAATATTTGACCCTTTCCCCTATTTCCTGGCACGTAGATTATACAGAACCGGATGTCAATAACTTCCCCTTTGGTATTGGGGCCGCCTACGATTTTGAAATTATTAATCCTAGCTAC
>NZ_JADEWJ010000399.1:0-2285 GCF_015207725.1 Synechocystis sp. LEGE 06083 | reverse complement strand
TCTCCCGACTGTACGAACCGGAGGGGGGAGGATTTTGGTGGATGGCCTTGATATTGGCAAAGTAGAACTCTATTCCCTCCGTCGCCAGGTGGGGGTAGTGCCCCAGGAAACCTTGCTCTTTGAGGGTACGGTGCAGGAGAATATTGCCCTCACCAACCCCGATGCCAGCACAGAACAAATTATTGCCGCCGCCAAAGTGGCCTCTGCCCACGAGTTCATCATGACCTTACCCAACGGCTATAACACCAGGGTGGGGGAACGGGGCGCTACCCTGTCCGGGGGACAAAGGCAACGGATTGCCATCGCCAGATCGGTATTACAACGCCCTCGTATTTTGGTGTTGGACGAAGCCACCAGTGCCCTGGACTACATCACCGAACAACAGGTTTGCATTAACTTGGGTGATGCTTTTAGGGAACACACGGTTTTCTTCATTACCCACCGCCTTAGTTCCGTCCGGAGTGCCGATGTAATCGTTATGATGGACCAAGGTTCCGTTGTGGAACAAGGTAGCCATGAAGAATTAATGGCCCTCAAGGGACGTTACTATTACCTCTACCAACAGCAGGGAGCCGGCAGTGACGATGTTTAATTCCCTGGTCTAAACCGTATGAATTTTTATTAACTAGCCAGACGGCCTGTCCCCATCGGTTTTAAAACTTTGTCTATACAATTAGCGTAAATAATTTCCTCGCCTAATCACTTCTTTGTCCATCATCTTTGGCGATCGCCTCTAGAACTATGAATAGCCCTATCCAAAAAAACGTCCCCCAACGGAACGGCCACAGCCCCAAAACCATGGATGCAGGCACCTTGGCCGACGTCAAGGAGAAAGAACAGGAGAAGGCCGCCAAAACCCCCGTCGCCCTTACGTCCAACTCATCCCTATTCCAACCGGAACAGGCCATCGTCATGCGTCAGTCCCCCATGTGGGCCCGAGGCATTGCCATTGCCATTATGGGAGTGACTGTTGTGGCTGTGACCTGGGCTTCCATTGCCACCATTGAACAGGTGGTGCCCGCCACGGGGCAATTAAAACCTATTGATAAGGTGAAAGATATCAATGCACCACTGAACGGGGTGGTGAAAGAAGTGTTGGTGGAAAATAACCGCAAGGTCAAAAAAGGTGAAGTGCTGGTGATTATGGATTCCAGCAGTACCCAGGCAGAATTGACCGCCGCCCAAAATGTGCGTGCCAAAATCCTCCAGGAAAACGCTTTCTACCGTACCCTCCTGCAAAACGGCTTGGAAGGCAGTGCCCTCCAGAGGGCCGTCACCCAACTTAACCTACCCTGGGAAGTTGTGGCCCTAGCTAATAATCGGGCGGAATTGATTAATGAAAATGAACTTTATCGCCAACAATTGGGGCTAAGAACCGCCAGTGGGGAAGGAAAACTCACTTCTGAACAGCTTTCCCGTCTGGAAATGGCCCGCTTTGAACTGGGCAGTCGCATGACCGCCGCCGAGTTAGAAATTCGCCAAATTCAGAAACAGTTGGAACAAGCCGGTTTGCAGTTGAGGGCAGAAAGAAGCCAATTGCGGGAAGACCAAAAAATCCTAGCTGGTTTATTGGGGCGCAACGAAGCGGCCCTCGCAGAAGCCGAGAAAAGCCTGGCCATTGAGGCGGGCATTGTGGACAGCATGACTCCTTTGCTGGAAGAGGGAGCCCTGGCACGGTTACAGGTGGAAAAACAACAACAGTCCCTCAACGACAGAACCCAACAGTTAATCGAGCAAAAGGTTAACACCGTGGTGGAAGTGGACCGCCAAAAACAACAAATTGAGTCCCGCCAAGCGGAAATTCAGCGGCTGGAAACGGAGCAATTGCGCCTCCAGTCCTTAATTTCCCAGGCCCAAGCCCGCCTAGCCAACACCAGTGCCGTCACTGACAAGGATATTTACGATCGCCTGGCGGATAATGATAAGCGGCTGGCGGAAATTAATACCCAGATCACCAAAATTATTGTTGATAACGACAAACGGCTCACCGAGTTAAACGGGCAGATTGAAAGGAACAAGGTCAACCTGGGCTATCAGGAAATTACCTCCCCGGTGGATGGGATAGTTTTCGATCTCAAAGCAACCCCTGGTTACGTTACCCCCCCCAACCAAACCGAACCTCTGCTGAAAATTATCCCCGCCGATAGTTTGATTGCCGAAGTAGACATCACCAACAAGGACATTGGCTTCGTTCGCACTGGTATGCCCGCCGACGTGCGCATTGACTCCTTCCCCTACAGCGAATTTGGGGGGGTCGATGGGGTGGTGGAGTCGGTCGGTGCCTA
>NZ_JADEWJ010000398.1:0-2293 GCF_015207725.1 Synechocystis sp. LEGE 06083 | reverse complement strand
GGGTAGAAGTCCACTGCTTTTTCCCCGGGATTGACTAGGGGTGTTTGGCAAAAGAAGTCGAACAGGTAACTTTTCTTAGCCGCGGTCTGGGCCAACAAAAAACCCCCTCCTCCCAGGGAAGTTAAACCCGATTCCACCACACAGGCCGCCAACACCGAGGCGATCGCCGCATCGAAGGCATTGCCCCCCTCTTCCAGCATGCGTTTGCCCGCTTCCGCTGTTTGGGCATGGCCCGCCGCCACCACCCCAATGGTTTTATCCGCCATAGCAGTTTGAATAAAAATCGAAAATTAAACCTAAACCGCCGGGGCAGTTTTGGTTGTCAGGGGAATCACTTCCGCTTCATTACTTTCCCTCGCCACTCGCACCAGCAACCCCGCCAGCACCAAGCTTGATAGACAGGAGCTGCCACCATAGCTAAAAAAGGGCAGAGGCAAACCGGTGGTGGGTAGAGCGCCGCTGGCCACGCCAATATTGAGCAAAGATTGGCCCACTAGAAAAATTACCACCCCTAGCCCAATTAACCGCTTGACCCGATGGCGACAACGCATGGCTACCCGCAGTCCCATGGTGGCAAATAAGCCGAGAAAAAGCAGAAAAGCAACGCAACCCACCAGCCCAAATTCCTCCGCAAAGACCGCAAAAATGAAATCTGTGGTTTGTATGGGCAAATAAAATAATTTTTGCTGGGACATGCCAAATCCTCGACCTAAAATCCCCCCAGAGGCGATCGCGTATAAACTTTGTACCAATTGATAGCCATCGCCCCTTGGATCGGCAAAGGGGTCCAGAAAAGAAGTCACCCTAGCCCTTTGATAGTCCCGAATGGAGATACTGGTGACAGCGGTGATTATCCCCAATAGGGCAGTGGAAATTAGATAACCCCAGGGAAGACCTGAGGCCAGGGCAATCAGCCATAAACCCATGCCACAAAGGGCGGTGGTGCTCAAGTTGGGCTGGAGCAAAATACTGCCCAGGGTCAGCCCGAAAATGCCCAACCAGATGAGGCGAGATCGCCAGGGAAAACGATGCCAATTACCAAACAAATTAGCCGCCTGGAGCACTAAACAGGGCTTCATAAACTCCGACGGTTGGATCAAGATTGGCCCTAAACTAATCCAGCGACGGGCCCCATTCACTTCCACCCCTAAGCCGCTTTTAGTTAGAAAAATCAACAGTAAAACTACAACTAGAAACCAGGGCACTAGCTTGAGACAGACCTGTAGGGGCAGACGCACCAGAAAATTAAAAATATTTAGCCCCAGCCAGAGGTAGGCAATTTGCTTGAGGATAATGCTCAGACCCGTGCCACTGGTATCCAGACTTTCCGCATAGGAAGCAGAGAATAGCACCACCACCCCGATCGCTATCCAGGCGAAAAACAAAGTCCGCATCAAACGGGCTTCCCCCGACCATCGCAGTACTTCAGGGTCATAGAAGGGAAAAATGATTCGGATTAGATTGGCGGCGGTGATCATTGGGCTAGCGATTTTCGTAAAATTGTAACCGCCCCACCCCTAAATCCAAACCAACGGGGGCCGGCCCTGGGGGAAAAGCTTGCACCCGAAATTGATAAACCCCCTCCACCTGTGGGTTTTGCTCCGCCAGCAAAGCGATAGTGACGGTATTGCCGGGGGCAATGGGAGGATCAAATTGCACCACAATGGTTTGGGAGTCGCCACTGGTGGAAACGGCAGAACTGGACAAGTCGTTGCCCCGCTGGGAGGGCATGCCCAAAAATACTTCCGTTTGGCTTAAATCCAGGCTAATGGGAGAAGGATTGGGTTGTTGATGCAGCACCACTTTGCCGAGGGGCTCAATTTCCCCCGCAGGTAGACTAATACTAAAGAAATACCTGCTGTTGGGAATATTAACGCCGTTGAAGCTGGCATCCACATCGGCCAAACTGGGGGGAGTACCGGTGAAAAAGGTGGCATTGGCGGGGAACGGATCCGTTTGTGCTTGGACAACGATCGCCGGGGAAAGAACTAACCCCATCCCCACTAGGGTGCCCAACAGCGAGTAGAAATTTTTCAGCATGGCCTATGGTCCTGACTCCTGATCAAAGATAAACGAATTGGCGATCGGTCTAGTTCCCAACCCAAGTTATTATACGAGGCAACGAATTGACAGTGACATTAGTGTTCCCTTTGGTCAGGATAGTTTAACGTGACTCACATTCTTGGCATTTCTGCTTATTACCACGACAGTGCGGCAGCTTTAGTAAAAGATGGCGTTATTGTGGCGGCGGTGCAGGAAGAACGATTTACCCGCAAAAAACACGATGCTGCTT
>NZ_JADEWJ010000050.1:0-17651 GCF_015207725.1 Synechocystis sp. LEGE 06083 | reverse complement strand
CTATATCAGAATGGACCATCTATACTTTGATGATTTTTCCGCCGCAAATACCCTTCTACCTGTCCATGCAACTAAGGAAATGTGTAACCAAAAGGGAATTGTGACTAACTGCGAAGTTGAAATGACCGCAGAAGCTGGCACAGTGCAGCTACCCATTTTGTACTATCCTGCAATGCAACAAGTTGTAGTAGACAATCAACCGACGGCAGGATTTTTTACTAATTATCGAGACTTTAATTTACTCAGCCTTAATTTAAGTCCGGGCAAACACCAAATCCGAGTCAAATTCACCGGCCTAATCTGGGCCAACTTGATCAGTTTTCTTGCTTGGTTAGCATTAATCATTACGGCGATCGCCTTGAAATTTTATCCGCGCAAATTGGAGCAGGGAATTTACAAGTAAATAGGCAATTCAGTACTAAGTAATTAATCTTAACTAACTTGATGGGAAGAAAATTAACTAGTTGCAACTTTTTCTTGACTTGGCATAAGACCAAACTCCTTGATTGCCGGTAGGAAGTTACGATTTTCGTGCCCAGTTCTACTTAGTTTAATCAGCGCAAATCTTTGTAAAGGAGTGAGACTTTGCCATTGACTCAGGGTTATGCCGGGAGATGCTAAAGAAGGTAATTTATTACCTAACTCCGTTAATATCTGAACTGGAATTTGATCAACATTTAACCAATCGGGTAAGGTCGGGACTGACAATGTAGAAGCCGGCTGACCAGTTAATTCCGTCACCCAGTTTTGCAACTTTTCACCATATTGGCTAACTTCTGCCGGTGTTTTGCAGTTAGCTTCAGTTAAATACTGCCTTTGGTCCAAACTCAGTTGATGCCAATGACTTAATTTTAATTTAACGCCACAGGTGTCTAGTTTATAGCGGACAACCATGGGAATACAGCGGAGGGAGTCGACAAAATCAGTTTCAAATTGAAAAAACATTGTTGTTGCAGTTAAATTAATTTAGCCTATAATGTTAACATTTGATGTTGAGCAAGGATATAATTCGATGTCTTCCCCCAGTACTTATCACAGCGATTTTTATGCCTGGACAAAAGAACAAACTGAAATACTAAGTAACCAGCAATGGCATAAACTAGATGTTGAAAATTTGATCGAGGAAATAGAGAGTTTGGGGAGACAACAACGTCAGGAATTAAGAAGCCGTCTAGCAATTTTGCTTGGTCACCTCCTCAAATGGCAATATCAATCGGAACAAAGAAGTCGTAGTTGGCTGGCAACAATTCGGGTACAACGACGGGATATTTTAAAGTTGATTAAGGAAAATCCTAGCTTAAAAGCCCATTTATTAGAGACCATACTAGATGCTTATGACAATGGTAGAGATCTAGCCATGGGAGAAACTAACTTGCCAGAAGAAATATTTCCCCAACAATGTCCATACGTTCCTGACCAAATTTTAAACTTAGATTTTTACCCCGATAACTGATCAATCTTTAGGTTATGGTTAAAAAGCTAAATTTATTAGTTAATTTAACTTAGATTAAAATGAAGTTGTGTAAGATTGTAAAATAAAATGCTCCATTGGAACACTTGACAGCAGATTATCTTGCAGAGGTTCGACCTCAACTAACGATAAATCGGCGTCACATTAACAGCACAGGCTTTCAGTTCCGGCTGTTTAGAAATGGGGCAAGCAATGGGATGGGTCAAACTATTAACCTCTGCGTTATCTTGCCATAAAAAGCCCCAGTGCATGGGCATAAAAACCGTACCAGGGGCAATGGCCTTAGTAACTAAAACTTCTAGCTGAGCGGAACCCCGCCGAGACTTAATCGCCACTAGATCTTGGCTTTTAATGCCCAATTTTTCTGCGTCCCTAGGATGAATTTCCAATATGGGTTTGGGATGCATTTTTTTAATTTTCTCAATGTGGCCAGTACGGGTCTGGGTGTGCCAATGACCATAAAGACGACCGTTGGTGAGGACGAAAGGATAGTCAGGATCGACCGGTTCAGCTAATCCTTGACTGTGGTCTAAGCAAAAGTTCGCCCGACCAGTTTCTGTGCAAAATTTATGGTCCGTGTATAGTCTTTTGGGACTGGAGACTTCCTTTTCATGCTCAGCACTAGGGCAGGGCCATTGTAGGGGGCCAAATCTATCCAAAGCGCCGTAACTAATGCCCGATTGGTCGCACAATCTACCGGCGGTTAATTGCACATACTCTGAATGGACAGCCGCTGAATCGGAAAAGTTAAACTGCTCTTCAAAACCCAGTCTGCGCCCGACTTCAGCAAAAATTTCCCAGTCAGGTCTGGCTTCCCCTGGGGGAGAACGGAACGCACGAGAAAGGGTAACTCTCCGTTCTGAATTGGTCATCGTACCCGTTTTTTCGCTCCATTGAGCTGCTGGTAAGACTAAATGGGCATATGCCGCTGTTTCGGTGGGGAAATATGCATCCTGGTGGATCGTAAAGGTTGATTTCCGCAGGGCATTTTTAACCCTTTCTAAATCTGGCATACTGACAACTGGGTTGGTGGCCACAATCCACAGCAAGCCAACCTGTTGATTTTCCAGTGCCATAAACATTTCCCAGGCCGATAAACCGGGCTGAGCATCAATGCGGCCGGGGGGAATTTGCCAGAGTTGTTCCACTTCTTGGCGGTGTTGGGCATTTTGAATGGAACGGTAACCGGGCAATAAATGGGATAGTCCCCCAGTTTCCCGACCTCCCATGGCGTTGGGTTGGCCAGTGAGGGAAAAAGGCCCACTGCCTGGTTTGCCAATCTGACCAGTAAGTAAATGGAGATTAATTAAACAACGACCTTTAGCGGTGCCTTGGGATGATTGATTTAGACCCATGGACCAGAGGGAAAGCACTGTTCTGGCATTGCCCCAATAGCGAGCAACGGTTTCCAATTGTTCCAAACTAATACCGCAAATTCGGGTAACTTTGTCCGGGGGATAATGGCTAATAACTTGACAATACTGCTCAAAATCTTGGGTATGATTATAAATGAATTCCTGGTCAATTAAATTCCACTTTTTTAGTAAATAAGCGATGCCATGGAGCAAAGAAATATCAGTGCCTGGATTGATCGCTAAATGCAAATCAGCCACTTCGGCGGTAGCAGTACAACGGGGGTCCACCACAATTAATTTGACGTGGGGATTTTGTTTATGATGTTTGCGTAAACGATTAAAAATAATGGGATGGCAATCGGCGGTATTGGTGCCAATTAAAAAAGCGCAATCGGTTAATTCTAAATCTTCATAACAACAGGGAGGGCCATCGGAACCAAAGCTCAAACCATAGGCTGAGACCGCTGAAGACATGCAAAGACGGGAGTTGGTGTCGAAATTATTAGTACCCAAACAACCTTTAAATAACTTCTGGGCGATATAGTAGTCCTCTGTTTGCATTTGCCCAGAGGCATACATGCACAAGCCACTCACACCCAAAGTCTGCTTAACCTGCTGAATTTTATCGACGATAATTTCCAGAGCCTTTTCCCAACTAATCCTTTGCAGAGGCTGGTCTAAACTTGACCGAAACATGGGGTAAAGTAAGCGCTGTTTATCCATCGACTCCATTACCGTAGCCCCTTTGACACAAACCATGCCTTGGCTAGAAGGATGTTGGCGATCGCCTCTTATTTTATAGCTATTGTGGGACAGAACCGCTGATTTCTGGGGACTAGCGACGGCTTCCAAGCCACAGCCAACCCCGCAGTAAGGACAAAGGGTTCTGGTGGGGGGAAGAATGGCTAAAGCATCCATTAAAGTATCAACAGTTAATTGAGATAAATGTAAATAAAAATAGGTTTGAAGAGCCCCCAAAATTCCCCGTTTTTAGACTGGTTGCAGAGAACTCACCGCTGATGGCAGAAAATTTTACGGTCTATCCACCCCAATCCGAGCTTGAGTGGGAAGGCCAAGAGGATAGATTAAAAGTTGGCCAAAGGCATCCAAGTTAGTCAAGCTTAACAGCTCTGCATCAGTGCACCAAAAGACGGTCGCAGGTAATGGAATCAACCAGCACTTGATCAGATTGGAAAATCTTAACAGTTAATTGATCCTGGGGCTGGGCCCAAAACAATAATTGTTCTCCAGGAAAAATTAGTTTTTCTTTTTTCCAGGTGCCATCAATAATTATTTGTTGTAACTTATTGCCACTATTGCGATAGTAACAAAGTTGATCATTGCCGTCTTTGGAAGTATGCACGGCCGGGGTGAGGGAGTTATTAGAGTCGTTGATGGTTGCCATTGTCTTAGGTGCTAATTGTGAACCTTGGGCCTAAGCAGAGGAGCAATAAGCACTAGGTAAACTAGGTAAAACTTGAGATAATTTAGGTGGGTTAATTAGTTTTCGGAAGATTCCACTGTAGGGGTAGGGCCACTATTGACCCTGGGACCAAAGGTTTGTACCAAGCCAATGCCCACTAAGGCGATCGCTGCCAGTCCTAGGGCTCCAGCCATAACCTTTTTGAGCAACAAACCGGCATTGGGTTTATCTTCTTTGAGGTCATCGTCATCATCATGGGCATAGCGATGGTAAAGAAAATCCAGGGCATAATTCCGCAGTTGATAATATTTGGGATCATCGGTAATCTGACTGCGGTTACGGGGCCGGTCAAAGGGAATATCCAGGATTTCACCAATTTTAGCGGCGGGACCATTGGTCATCATCACTAGGCGATCGGCTAGAAATAAGGCCTCATCAATGTCGTGGGTAATCATCAACACAGTTAGATTATTTTCTCGCCAGATTTTTAATAATTCTTCCTGTAGTTCTTCTTTGGTGATAGCATCCAACGCCCCAAAGGGTTCATCTAAAATCAAAACCTCTGGAGAAATAGCTAAAGCTCTGGCGATCGCCACCCGTTGCTTCATCCCCCCGGAAATTTGACCAGGCTTCTTTTGGGCGGCTTCTGTCAAACCCACCATTTCAAGGTAGTGGCCAACCAATTCTTCTTTTTCTGTTTTGGATTTGTCCGGATAAACCGATTCCACCGCTAGGGAAACATTATCATAGGCAGATTTCCAAGGTAGTAAACAATAATTTTGGAAAACCATCATCCGGTCTGGACCAGGGGCAGTAATTAACTGATTTTTCAGCTTAACAGTGCCGCCCGTGGGTTGATTAAACCCAGAAACCATATTCAAAAGGGTAGATTTACCACAGCCTGAATGGCCAATTACACAAATAAATTCTCCCTGTTTGACCTCTAAATTAACCCCATCTAATACCGTATAGGATCCCTGGGCAGTGGGATAGACTTTACTAACATTTTCAATGGCTAAAAAAGCAGTTTTCTCTTGGGTTAGGGTAGGATCATTGGCATTCATTGTTTGCATAGTCATAGGGGCAATAGTGGATAGTTAAAGATCAGTAAATCGTTAAAACAAAAATCACTGAAAATAATTAAGCAACGAACTATTTACTAGGGGAGTCCACTGGATCGATCATTATTTCTGCCACTCGAATATCGCGGTGGATGGTAAAGCGTTTGATGTAACCAACGGGATCATTGGGGGTGAAAACCATGCCATCAAACAAATTAACGTTATGGTGGTCTCCTTCCAAATCGGGCCAGCCCAATTGGCGGCAAGCTTCCCCAAACAGATCGGGGCGCCGCACCCGCTCGATAATTTCTAGCCAATTTTTCGGAAAATCAATGTATCCCCAGCGGGCTAATTGGGTCAGAATCCAGAGCCCTTCACTACGGGAAGGATAGTTAGATTGTTGAACGTAGAATTGGTTAAATTGCAGCAACATTTCCGGCTCAGTCTCGTTACCTTTGTCATAGGCGTCAATGAAGCCGGGGCTGATATATTCCGCTGCTACCCCCAGGTATTGGGGCTGGGCCAGATAATCAACTATTTCCCGACGATGACGGCGATCGTCGCAATATTCACAGGCTTCCAGCAGGGCTTTAACTAGGGCCAAATGGGTTGCAGGATATTTATTAACCCATTCTTCCCGCACCCCCAAAACTTTCTCAGGATGGCCATCCCAAATGTCCAAATCGGTGGCGATGACATAACCTAAATCTTCCTTAACTGCGTAGGAGTTCCACGGTTCCCCCACAGCAAAACCATCAATGTTTCCTGCTTTTAAATTGGCTACCATTTGGGGGGGCGGCAGGCGGATTAGATTAACATCCTGGTCAGGATCTATCCCCCCGGAGGCTAACCAATAGCGCAGTAAAAGATTCTGCATGGAAGCCGGATGAACCATGCCCAAGGTGGATACTTGATCGGGAGTTTCTGTCAGTTTAGTCTTTAAATCTTCTAGATTTTTAACACCCGCTTCGGCAAACTTTTTCCCCAGGGTAATGGCATTGCCGTTGCGCCCCATCACTAGGGCAGTGATCATTGGTAGAGGGGTTTTTCCTCCCATGCCTAGGGTGAGGGCCAGGGGCATACCGGCCACCACGGGGGCACCATCTAGGCGTCTTTCCCGAATGCCATCGGCGATCGCCTGCCAACTAGGTTCTTTTACCAGGTTAACCTGATCTAATCCATGCTTTTGGAAGAAACCTTTTTCTTTGGCAATTACCAACGGTGCACAATCGCTCAGGGCAATGAAACCCAAATTGAGGTTGATTTTTTCCAAACCATTGCCACTCATGGCTCCGGCAAACTGACTGACGGCCCCAACCTTTTTGGCCCGTTTTTGTTGATTGAGGAAATAGACGATTTCCCCCCGCAGGGCGTAGTAACTGGGATGGTTGACCACTTCCAAGCGGTGACGAGGCCGGGGAATGGGCACTTCTAAAACTTGGCCAATGTGGGCTTCGGGCCCCGTGGTTAACATCACCACCCGGTCTGATAATAACAGGGCTTCGTCGACGTCATGGGTCACCATAATGCAGGTCACGCCGCTTTCTTGGACAATTTCCATGAGCCGCTCCTGCAAATTTCCCCGGGTCAAGGCATCCAAGGCCCCAAAGGGTTCATCTAGCAGTAGGACTTTTGGTCGAGTAGCCAAGGCCCTGGCGATCGCCACCCGTTGTTTCATACCCCCGGATAGTTCCCCTGGCCGTTTATGGGCCGCCCGTTGCAACCCCACTAGGGCAATGTTGTCGTCAATAATTTTTTCTTGTTCTGGCTTGGGCAAATTCCGCAGCACTCGATTCACGGCCAGGGCGATATTTTGCCGCACCGTCAACCAGGGCAACAGGGAATAATTTTGAAAAACCACCATCCGTTCAGGACCAGGCTCAGTGATTTCTTTCCCCTCCATGATGACCCCACCAAACGTAGGCTTATCTAGCCCAGAGATCATGTTCAACAGGGTAGATTTGCCGCAACCAGAGTGACCAATCAAGGAAATAAATTCCCCTTGATTAATTTTTAGCTCAATGTTTTTGAGGGCAATGTAACGTCCCCCATCGGGGAGGGGAAAAATACGATCAACATGATCAATTTCAATAAAGGGCATCATAGTTAGTCCGGGGGTGACAAATCAAAAATGGAGAAGTAATACCTAGGGAAAATGGCCGGCCTATGGATGTTGGTTATTTTTGCTCCGCCGGTACCACCAAACTTTCCAGAAAAGCGATAAAACGATCTAGCAATAAACCGACAATGCCCACATAAATTAAGGCAATAATGATTTCACTGATCAGGGAACTGTTATAGGCATCCCAGATAAAAAAGCCAATACCCACACCACCAATCAGCATTTCTGCAGCGACGATCGCCAACCAGGAAAGACCAATACCAATGCGTAGGCCAGTGAAGATATAGGGCACTGCCGCCGGAAATAAAATATTGAAAAAATACTGGCTTTTGGAAAGCTTTAGAACCCGAGAAACATTGCGGTAATCCTGGGGAACTTGCTGGGCACCCACCGTGGTGTTGATGACAATGGGCCAAATTGCCGTAATAAAAATAACGAAAATGGCTGAAGGTTCCGCCTCCTGCAACGCCGCCAGGGCAATGGGCAACCAAGCTAAGGGGGGAATAGTTCTTAAGACCTGAAAAATTGGGTCTAGGGCATCGTACATAAATTTGCTACTGCCAATTAAAATGCCCAGGGCAATGCCCACCACCGCTGCCGCACTAAAGCCCACAGCCACCCTGGTTAGACTGGCAAAAATTTGGATACCCAAACCTTTATCGGTGCCGCCATTGTCAAAAAAGGGATTGAGAATCAAGGGATAGGTCTGTTCCAGTACCTGCACAGGACTAGGTAAGTTAGAGCCTTCCCCGGAGCAGAGAATTTGCCAAACCACCAACAAAACGGCGATCGCCACAGCGGGACGAATAACTTTAGGGGCGTAGATGAAACTGAGGGGATTTTTTTTACGGCGGGGACGGAGCCCAGCGGCGGAACTAGCCATAATTTTTACCTGATAGTGATGAAATGAACTGGAGTAATCAGAGCAAGGGAAAGATTAGCCCAGGGGGCTAACCTAGAGCGCCACAGCTAAGCACTAACTTTTGATGGTCTTAATTTTCAAACTGTCCAGATAGGCCTGGGGATTTTCCGGATCGAAGGTTATGCCGTCAAAGAAAGTTTCCACCCCCCGGGAAGGACTGGTGGGAATTTGATCCGCTGGCACCCCGATGGCCTGGGCCGCTTCTCGCCACAGATCTTCGCGATTGACCTTATCCACAATGGCTTTCGTGTCTGTACTGGCCGGCAAATAGCCCCAACGAATGTTTTCCGTTAAAAACCATTGGTCATGGCTTTTATAGGGATAGGAAGCATTGTCATTCCAATATTTCTGCATTAAATCTGGGTCATCGAAAACCGTCTCCCCGTCCCCAAAGTTGTATACCCCTTTAGAGCGGTCAATGATGTCATCAAAGGGCACTTTAAACCATTCCCGTTTTGACAAAATCTGACACATTTCTTCTTTATTTTCCGCCTGGTCACACCATTGTTGAGCTTCCATTACCGCCATTAATAAGGCTTTGGCGGCTTTGGGATTTTGATCCACCCAATCGGCCCGCATGCCAAATGCTTTCTCTGGATGATTTTTCCATAATTGGCCAGTGGTTAAGGCTTGATAGCCCACCCCTTGGTTCACCGTTTGCAACGGCCAAGGTTCCCCAACGCAAAATGCTTCCATCGCATTGACTTTAACGTTAGCCACCATCTGGGCCGGCGGAACCACAATGGTAGAAACTTCCTTACCGGGCTCAATCCCTCCAGCGGCTAACCAATAGCGAATCCACATGTCGTGGGTGCCGCCAGGAAAGGTCATGGCTACCTTGGGATCTGTTACTTTGGCAAAGGCTTCTTTAAGGGGAGAAGCATCGGTACCTACTTTCAAATCTTTGTAATTATTGCCCAACTGAATGCCTTGGCCATTGACATTTAAGCGGGCCAAGATGTACATCGGGGTTGGCTTCCCGTCGGTCACAGTGCCCATGGTAATTAGGTAAGGCATGGGGGTGAGAATATGGGCCCCATCAATACCGCCACTGGCGGACCCCAATACGAGGTTATCCCTGGTGGTGCCCCAGGACGCTTGCTTCAGCACTTCCACGTCAGGCATGCCATATTTGGCGTAAAAGCCCTTTTCCTTGGCAATAATCAAAGGAGCCGCATCGGTTAGGGCAATAAAGCCTAATTTGGCGGTGGTTACTTCTGGGGCATTTTCCCCTTCAACCAAGGGACTAATGGCTTGATCCGTGCCGGACCCGGACCCAGCCCCTGTGGATGTGGTGGTGGGGGAAGTACAACCATGGAGAACCACTCCTCCAATGGCGGCGGCCCCAGCGGTGAACATGAACTTACGACGGGTGCTTCGGGAAAAATTACTCATAGTTTAGGCAATAACTAAAGCCAGAAAGGGCAACTGCTGACGATCACATTCCTAGACTGGATTTTTTCCTTGTAAATATTTGTATAGTTTGTAACTAATAATTAAATTTTATGCAGTTAATGCATTTTTGCTGGCTTATTTTGCATATAACTGTAGTCGATGCCATTGTTGTTTCACTAGGCCGTCATCAATGAGCTTTTCCGCTGTGGCGATCGCCGTTTCCAGATTGGGGGCGTCTGTATGTTGCCAGAGGTAAAAAGCACTGTTCCAAATTAAAGCTGGCCGCAGGGGGGTTTGTTCCCCGCTCAAAGTAGCCCGGGCCAACTCAAGATAATCGGCCAAATCAGTCCAGACTGGATTTTTTCCCCCTAGACCAAAATCAGCGGCGTGGAGCCGCAAACGGGTGAGGGAATCTTCAGCTTTGGTTAAGTCGTACAGACCAATAATGGCAGTGCGCTCCTGGGGCAAATCACAACTCCCTTCCAACCCTTTAACCGTGGTGAACGCCGGGACGCCCCGCTGGCTGAGAGCCTCGGCAATCATATTTTCCGTTGGGGGATGGACAAACCCCGCCACCACATGGTGTTTACCGGCATAGGGAACCCAAATTAACTCCAGGGTTGCCAAAGGGGGTCGTTTGCCAATTTCTTCCCGGTAAATGACTAACTTCTGGGCCTCGGGAAAATATTTGGGCAGATAAACAAAGCCCACATTGGTTTTTTCCAAAATATCCTGCATGGCCGCCAAGGATGGCGATCGCCAATCTATTCCTAGGCCTTGCCATAACTCCACCAGGGGAATTCCCTCCTTGGTGGGCATTCGATCACCGCCATGTTGAATGACGGGACAACCCGCCGTTGCCAACACTAGAGCTGTGAGGGGTCCCAAGGGGCAGGTACGATCTCGACCATCGTAGGGTTGACTGAGCACAACCACCGTTTGCCCGGAGCTCAGGGCTGGAATTTTTGGTCCCCATTGCTCAAAGGCATCCAACATCCCTGCCAATTCAGTGCCGGTGGGGCGTTTAATGCGATGGGCAATCAAAAAAGCGCCGATCTGGGCCGGAGTCGCTTCCTGACTTAGCATCAGCTCCAGAGCTCGACAAGCCTCCCCTCGAGTCAAATTTTTGCTGGTATGGGGACCACTACCCACTTTTCTCAACAGCTCTCGAAATTCCTTGCTCATAGTTCCGCAAAAATGGGCAGTTTAAGTATGGCTTCGCAAAGATTTTTTATAACTTTTTGGCTAGGGAACAAAGGTGATTTTGGCTACCAATCAACTTGTGGACGCGAAAAAACAGAGTATTTACGTACAATGAAGGGGGACAGGTCTAAGCCCCCTCCTCTGTAATGTTGCTGCTTTTCAACTCGCCCATGGCCCTCAAACTTTATTTTCTGCGCCACGCACAAACCGCCTACAGCGCCACCGGAGGCTATTGCGGTACCCCGGAAAATGACCCCGGCTTGACCCCAGAAGGAGTTTTAATGGCCAAGGAATTTGCCGAGGCCTACGCCCAACACCCTTGGCAGGCAGTCTATGTCAGTCCCTTGCAGCGGGCCCGACAAACAGCCAAACCCCTGTGCGATCGCCTGGGCATTGAAATGCAAATTCGCCCTGGCCTAAGGGAAGTGGCCTATGGGGAATGGGAAGGACTCCACCCGGACGAGGTCTACCAAAGGGACCACGACCTTTATATGCAATGGCTCACCGATCCAGCTTGGAACTCTCCCCCTGGAGGGGAAAGGGGCATTGACATCGCCCGCAGGAGCACTAGAGTGCTAGAGGAGATTGAGGACCGCTTCGAGGACGGCAATGTGTTGTTGGTTTCCCACAAAGCTACCATCCGCATCCTACTGTGCTGCCTATTGGGCATCGATGTGGGTCGTTACCGAGACCGTTTTGCCATGCCCGTCACCGGACTGAGCGTGGTGGAATTATCCTCCCGGGGACCGCTATTTCACTGTATTGCGGAACGCTCCCACCTTAGCCCCTATTTGCGCAGTTTACCCAGCACCTAGAGACGGGTAATGCTCACGGGAACCCGGCCTTTGCGCGGGTTAGCAATTTGTTGAAATGCCGCACGACTGAGGTCGATGGAGCAATTGCAACGGTCACTCACCGTCACTACGACCGATTTTCCCGTGCGACGATTGGTCACCCTAACTCTGGTGCCTAGGGGCAGACTGGGATGGGCCGCCACCATGCGACCGTGGTTGTAGACTTGGCCGTTGGCCATCTTCCGCCCTACAAATTGATTGCCATAGAAAGTGGCGGATTGGGCCAGCACTGGCAAGGGCAATACCAAGGGAATTAGTAGGCTAGCAAACAAAAAGCGCAAATCAATCAACCTCTTTAGCTTGAAACAACAATTCGAGGTTAACAGTGTAGCCCAGGAAACTTCCTTGGTCAAATTAGGTGGCTCCAACCAGCAATTTGGGGGAACCTAACGGCGGGGAAAACGTCGCTTTTGGAGAAAATCAGGAATATCTAACTCGGGGGCCATGGGGATTTCCCCTAGGGGATCTTCCGGAGCCGTTGTTGATTCCACCTTCTCTACTCCGGCCGGTGGGCCACTGATGGTGTTTTTACTGGCGGTTTTTGTCTGGGGTTTTTCTTTTTCGCCATTGAAGCCCGTGGCAATGACGGTAATTCTCATTTCTCCTTGCAGGCGATCGTCAATCACCGCCCCAAAGATAATATTGGCATCGGCATCCACCACTTCATAGATAATCTCTGCGGCAACATTGACTTCGTGGAGGGTCAAATCCGTCCCACCGGTGACATTAAATACCACCCCTTTGGCTCCCTGGATGGAAGATTCCAACAGAGGAGAAGATATGGCGGCAGTGGCCGCTTCCTTAGCCCTGGATTTACCAGAGCCCACCCCAATGCCCATTAACGCTGAGCCCGCATCGGCCATCACAGCCCGCACGTCAGCAAAGTCCACATTCACCAAACCTGGGATGATGATGATGTCTGAAATGCCCTGTACCCCCTGGCGGAGAATGTCGTCAGCCACGCGGAAAGCTTCCTGGAGAGGAGTTTCGGCAGGGATAACTGACAGCAGTTGGTTATTGGGAATCACAATCAGGGTATCAACCCGGGACTGGAGAGCACTAATACCTTCCTCCGCCTGTTTGGCCCGCCGTCGGCCTTCAAAGGTAAAAGGACGGGTGACAATGCCCACCGTCAAACAGCCCATTTCCTTGGCCACTTCCGCCACAATGGGGGCCGCCCCAGTACCAGTGCCGCCGCCCATGCCAGCGGTGATAAAGACTAAATCCGTGCCTTCAAGGGAACGGGCAATTTCATCTCTGGATTCCTCCGCCGCTTTTTGCCCGATCGCCGGATTACCACCGGCCCCCAAACCGCGGGTGAGTTTCTGGCCAATCTGAATTCGATCTGGGGCTGTTGTATTGGTTAAGGCCTGGGAATCGGTATTAATTGCCCAAAAGTCGATGCCTGTCACCCCACTGGCAATCATACGGTTGACGGCATTGCAACCGCCTCCCCCAACTCCGATCACTTTAATTTTGGCAATGTTACTAGGCACAATCTGATCCCTTTTTAGGCTAGGACTAGGGCTGGCAAAAGCGGGCGCTTCTACCACAGCCTCCAACGGTTCATTTTCAACGATGGAGGACGAAAATAAGTCATCTAACCCCTCCGTCCCATCATCGAGACCACTACCGGTAAAACCTATGTTGTTTAGAGGTAAATCATTATTGAGCGTCATTGCAGGGGGGAAGTATTAGGGGATCAAAATGGGCAATTCTTAAGGCGCAAAAGCAACCACAGGGAGAACAAAGCTTCCGAGGCAGCAGGGTATTGAAGCCTTTTTACGACGACAGAGACCCCCTCGCCCAAGCACAAATCCCAGCGGTCTATCGTCCCTACACTAGGCATATTGAGCAAATTTGTCAATGTGAATCTGAGCTTTTTTCCCATGCCTAGGGAGAATGACTAAGGTGGAGAGTAGAAATGTTAAGGCTTGTTGACGGCGGCTTTTTCCTTGGAGGCTTGGGGACGAAGTTGGATACTGGGACTGTCTGGATTAGTTAGATCAATAAATAGTAAACGCTCCTTGGGCACCCGACTGGGTAAATTCTGCATTTTTTCTAAAACCTGCACTTGTTGCTCGAAGCGAGAAAGGTCAGAACCGAGAAAAACCAATCCCAAGTCCGTCGTCAAACTGATGTTACTGGGGTTGTTGCCATTGATAATCCGAATATTGACGGGGGACTGTTGAATCTGAATTTGATGGGTCTGCCAAAAACTGCGGTACTGGGGGCCGTAGCCCAAAAACTGAGGGGTTTGGGGCAAGGTTTTTCTGACAGGTTGGCTGTAAAGGGTGGCCGGAATATAATTTCCCTCCCCATCTAAATAGCCCAAACCTTCGTCTGCCACGGCGATCGCCACTGGTCGTCGTTCCTGTACCGCCACATTTACCTGGGCCGGAAACAACTGCCTTGTCACTTCTACTCTGAGGAGGGCCGGATTTTTGATCAATTCATCCCCCAAGGCCTGGGTGGAAAGTTGCCAAATCGCCTGGGGATAGGCAAGGTCTAGATTTTTGTATAACGTTTCTCGCCCCACTAATTTATTACCCACAAACTCCACTTGGCGATCGGAGCGAATGGACCATTCGGGCCAACTCATTACCCAGACCATACCCCCCGTCAAACCACACACACAGACAAACTGCCAACAGGATCGTAGACGTCTCCAACGCCTCTGCCACATCAGTTGTTCCCGGCGATTTTTCAGGGAGTCAGACACAACTAAATCCGTCATGGGAGTTCAATAACCATCATCACTGAAATGTTATAACCTAGGAATCAAGGACTCTAAGGACTTCCCCAGAGTTTATTTTCTTAATCAATCTTCACCAACTGTCCAGCAAATCCCATGTTTAAACAAAAGCGCAGTCTGATTTTGGGAACTACAGCTCTGTTACTCACAACGGTAGCGGTGACTGGAATTGGGTTGCGATTGGCCCGCTCCCAGGGCTACTTGCAGGACAACCCCAAGGAGTTGGTGGACGAAGTTTGGCAAATTGTCAATCGCACCTATGTAGATGGTACTTTCAACGGTGAGGATTGGGTAGCCGTTCGCCAGGATTATCTGAAGCGGGAATATAGCAACCAAGAAGAAGCTTACACAGCTATCCGGGAAATGCTGGAGAAGTTGAACGACCCCTACACTCGCTTCATGTCTCCCGATGAATTCCAATCGATGCGCATCGATACCTCCGGGGAATTAACCGGGGTGGGGATTCAGATCACCCAGGACCAAGATACGAAAAAAATTGTGGTGGTGGCTCCCATTGAGGATACCCCCGCCTACAACGCCGGCATTCTTTCTAAGGATGTGATTACCAAAATTGACGGTAAATCCACCGATGGCATGGAAGTGGACGACGCGGTTAAGTTGATCCGGGGCAAACCAGGCACCAGTGTAGTCCTCACCATTGAACGGGAAGGCCAGGCGATCGAATATCCCTTAGTAAGAACCTTGATTGAAATTCACCCAGTACGGGCCCAAGTGGAAGATATTGATGGTGCCAAAGTGGGTTATATCCGTTTAAATCAGTTCAGCGCCCAAGCTTCGGAAGAAATGCGTCAAGCGGTGCAAAAGTTGGAGAAAGAGAATGTGATCGGTTACATTTTCGATCTTCGTTCCAATCCCGGTGGCTTACTATATTCTAGTGTGGATATCGCCCGCATTTGGCTGGATGAAGGAGGCATTGTCTCCACTGTCGATCGCCGAGGGGAAGTGGAACAACAAAGTGCTAACAAACGGCAGTTGAGTAACCGTCCCTTGGTGGTATTAGTAGATGGTGGTTCTGCCAGTGCCAGTGAAATTGTCTCCGGAGCCCTACAGGACAATCAACGGGCGGTCATTGTGGGCACCAAAACCTTCGGTAAGGGGCTGGTGCAGTCGGTGCGAGAACTAGGGGATGGCTCGGGTATGGCAGTGACGATCGCCAAATATTTAACCCCCAACGGCCGAGATATTAATAAACATGGCATTGACCCCGATGTAGAAGTGGAACTCACCGACGCCCAGCGTAAAGAGCTACAGCAAAATCGGGAAAAAGTAGGCACCCTAGAAGACCCTCAATTTGCCAAGGCCTATGAAGTGCTAATGCAACAGGTCAACAAAACCGCTTCTAAGTAGGTTGAATGGGCTTGTGCAATTCTATTCGGTAAAAGTCTATGGTTCTGCTTCCCCTCGACTTTCCCAATTTGTATCCGGAATCCGATGGTAAACCCATAGCTGACAATACTCTGCAGTATCATTGGATTGTCCGTTTGGTGACCAATCTCAAGCATTTATTTCAGGGAAAAACGGTCTTTGTGGCGGGGGATTTACTTTGGTATCCCGAACAGGTGACTGCTCCCCCTGCGCCCTGTCAGGCTCCCGATGCCATGGTAGTTCTAGGAAGACCTGACGGGGAACGACGCAGTTACAAACAATGGGAAGAAGACAATATTGCCCCCCAGGTAGTGTTTGAAATTCTCTCTGAGAGTAACAGTGCCAGGGAAATGCTCCATAAGCAAACGTTTTATCGGCGGTATGGAGTATTGGAGATGTTCTTTTACGATCCAGAGTCCTACGACTTTTGGGGTCAGGTGCGTTCCGAGCCAGATGCAGAATTTGAGACCATCACCCTGCTCAATTTTCCCTGGACTTCCCCAACCCTAGGAATTCGCTTTGAAATGTTTGCCGATGGCTTGAAACTGTTTTTTCCCAACGGAGAACCATTTAAAGATCCGGAAACCCTTTTTGAAGAAAGGGATCAGGCTCAACAGCAAAGAGACCGAGCTTTTGCCAAATTGCGGGAATTGGGTATTGACCCTTCTACCCTGTGAAGTGATGAATTGAAAACATTATGAGCCAATGTTTAAATCCTGATTGCCTAGCGGTTAACCCAATAACTCACAAATTTTGTCAAAAATGTGGTCAAAAGCTTTGGCTCAAGGATCGTTACCAAGCGTTGAAGCTAATTGGGCAGGGAGGTTTTGGCAAAACGTTTTTGGCGGTGGATTTAGATAAACCATCCCAGCCTCAGTGTGTGATTAAGCAGTTTTTTCCTCAGAGTCAGGGAACTGGAGCTTTGGATAAGGCGGCGGAGTTATTCAAAGAAGAAGCTAAGCGTTTGGATGATTTGGGAAATCATAACCAAATACCGGAGTTATTGGCCTATTTCATCGCCGACGATCAACGTCAATATTTGGTGCAGGAATATGTGGAGGGAGAAAATTTAGCCCAGGAATTGCAAAATCAGGGAGTTTTTAATGAAGCAAAAATTCGGGCGTTGTTGGTGGATCTTTTGCCAGTGTTGGACTTTATCCACAGCCATCAGGTGATTCACCGGGACATTAAACCAGAAAATATTATTCGTCGTCAGTCGGATCAAAAATTAGTCTTGGTAGATTTTGGGGCGGCTAAGGCATTAAATCTCCAAAATCGCTCGGTCACAGGAACAATAATTGGCTCAGCGGAATATGTGGCACCGGAGCAAATGAACGGCAAGGCAGTAAACAGTAGTGATTTATACAGTTTGGGCGTAACCTGCTTGCATTTATTGACAGGAATTTCACCCTTTGAATTGTTTGATCAGGGAGAACATGAATGGTGTTGGTGGGATTATTTAAGCAGTAATCCAGTAGGTAATGAGTTAGGTATTATTTTGGGAAAGATGGTGATCTTGGGGGTCAAAAAACGTTATAAAACTGCAAATGATACTTTAAAAGAATTAAATTATTTTAAACAAAATCTCCACCAAACTATTATAAAATCTGAACAAAAAACAATCATTGTTTTTATACATCGACCTTTCGCTTTGACCTATATGTTCATGAATTACGAATTATATATAAATGGAGACTATGTATG
>NZ_JADEWJ010000397.1:0-2326 GCF_015207725.1 Synechocystis sp. LEGE 06083 | reverse complement strand
GGGTAGTAGTAGCCTGGTTGGTCTAGGGCTTGGCCGCCACAACGACACCGGGCCCCAGCAGCCATGGTTTGCTCCACTTGATCAACAATGTCGGCCAAGATATCGGGGGTGGCCAGGGGGCCGATGTCCGTGCTCGGTTCACTGGGGTCCCCCACTTTCAGAGCTTGAAATTCTTCGGTTAGACGCTGGAAAAACTCCTCGGCAATGCTGGCTTGGACAATGAATCTTTTGGCGGCAATGCAGGATTGCCCATTGTTTTGCATTCTGGCCGGCACCGCTGTTTGGATAGCTTGGTCTAAGTTTGCATCTTCCAAAACGATGAAGGGGTCAGAACCCCCCAGTTCCAACACGGTTTTTTTAATTTGTTGGGCGGCGGCGCTGGCGAAACTAGCCCCGGCGGGTTCACTGCCCGTCAAGGTTCCCGCTTGGATACGGTCGTCGGCCATTAACTCACTGGCCGCTTTGCCTCCAATTAATAGGGTTTGAAAAGCGCCCTCGGGAAAGCCCGCTGTCTGGAAAATTTCGGCGATCGCCAGGGCACATTGGGGCACGTTGGAAGCGTGTTTGAGCAGACCCACATTGCCCGCCATCAAGGCCGGAGCCGCAAAACGAAACACCTGCCAAAAGGGAAAATTCCAGGGCATCACCGCTAAAATCACCCCCAGGGGTTGGTAGGCAATAAAACTCTGGCTGGCATCGGTGGCCACCATCTCATCGGCCAGAAATTCCTCGGCCTGATCGGCATAGAAACGACAAACCAGCGCACATTTATTAACTTCGGCGATCGCCTGTTGGACTGGTTTACCCATTTCCAGGGTCATGAGGTGCGCCCATTCATCCCGCCGTTCTTCCAGAATATCCGCCGCCCGTCGCAACCATTGTCCCCTTTGAGCAAAGGGTAAAGCTCGAAAACTCCGGAACGTTTCCTGGGCCAAATCCAGTTTGGCATCCACCGCCGCCGCACTATGGGGGGTGAAAGTTTGCACTGTTTGGCCATTGGCCGGATTGATAGTGGCGATCGCCATGGGTTAATCCCTCCCGCAGTTTAAGTTCCCTCAAAAGCCATGGGCTTTCCCCTACCAGTCTAGGTCTCCTTCATGGGATCCTGCTAGCTTGGGTTGGTGACGGGATCTCCGTTATCTTCCTCCGGTGGAGGAGGGGGATTGGAGCCGTCTTCCCCTTTCTCCCCTTTCAAGAAGCGGGCTTCAGCTTCTTTAACAATGGTGTAAAGCACCGGCACCAAGAACAAACTAAGAACGGTGGAAATTAGATAACCACCAAAAATGGCCGTTCCCAAAGACCAACGGCTCATGGCCCCCGCTCCAGAAGCAATCACCAAGGGCCAGAAACCCACCAACCCAGAAATAGCCGTCATTAAAATCGGTCGCATCCTTTCCTTGGCCGCAAAGGCCGCCGCCTGGGGAATCTTCATGCCCAAATCCATGGCCTGGTTGCCAAACTCCACAATCAAAATGGCGTTTTTACTAGCTAGACCGATCAACATCACCAACGCCACCTGGGCATAGACGTTATTGTTCACCGCCGGCCAAACCATATTGGTGGCCACCATGAAATTGGCCCGCAGGAGAATCGCCCCCATGGCGCCCAAAATTGCTAGGGGCACAGTCATCATAATGATGGCCGGGTCCACATAGCTTTCATACTGGGCAGACAGTACTAGGAAAACCATGATGAAAGCCAACCCAAAAATGATCGGTGCCGCCCCGGCGGATTGCAATTCTTCATAGCCGGTGCCATACCAGGCATAGCCAATGGATTCAGGGAATAATTCCTTCGACAGCCTTTCCATTGCCGCCATCGCCTGCCCTGTACTGTAACCAGCGGCAGGGGATGCTTGGACGTCCACAGCGGGGTAGATATTAAAGTGGGTCAAAATCGGTGGGTGGGTAGTTTGTTTCACCTCCACCAGATTGCTTAACTGCACTAAAGCTCCCGTGCGGGAACGGACATAGAGTCGGCCAATGTCCCGGGGATTGGAACGAAATTCCCCATCGGCCATGGCATAGACCTGGTAGAGTCGTCCTTCCAAAACAAACTGGTTGATATAGTTGGAGCCCATATAGGTGCCAATGGTGCTGAACACCTCGGAAATATCAACATTTTGGGCATTGGCCTTCTCCCGGTCCACACTAATTTCCAACAGGGGAGCATTAAAAGTGAACTGGGTAAAGACGGTGCGGGGGTCTAGGGCGGGTTCCTGGCGTAATTTCCCCATAAATTCCTGGATGTAGTCCAAAAAATTATCCAGGGGAATACCACCGCGGTTTTGCACATAAAACTCCAGACCTCCGGTACTACGTAAGCC
>NZ_JADEWJ010000396.1:0-2348 GCF_015207725.1 Synechocystis sp. LEGE 06083 | reverse complement strand
TTCTCCCATCAAGACCCTGAACCGGCTATGGCTTCCCTTCGTCAGCATCACCGCCGCCTTTATGCCCTTGAGTTTACTCTCCAGGTCTATTCCTACGAGTCCTCTTAAACTTTTGTCAGTCAATCAGCCCAGCAGCTTACATATTGGGGCTTATGACCATGGTTATCCAAGCACATCGAAAAAGTATTGGTAAATTGTTTTGCAAATATTTCACTCACAACAAGCAACAAATATCTTGAATAGTATACAGGAACGATTTAATGATTTGATTTTTAAAAATTCATAGATTACCAAGGCAAAATTTCTCCATTAGAATGCCAAAACGTTCCCGTATTTTCTAGATTTAATTGCTCAATACGACTAAGTAATCCTTTAACAGATTCTTCGGGTGTAATTCCCTGTGTATTAAAATTTGTCATACGAGTCTTAACTAAGCCAGGATGAAGAATAGCCACCGCAATCTGACGATGTTTTAAGTCAATAGATAAAGATTTACCTGCCATTGAAAGTGCAACTTTTGACATTCGATAACCATAGGAATCACCTGAAGTATTATCTTCAATTGACCCCATGCGACTAGTCATGATAATAATCTTAGAACCTGCTTTTAAATTAGGTACTAGCGCACGGGTTAATCTTAAAGGAGCAAGGGCATTTACTTCAAATTGCCGACGAATACTATCAATATTTAAATTGTCTAACCCAAACCTTTCTGCAATACCAGCGTTATTAATCAAAACATCAATCGATTGGCCATCAAGTCGCTCCACTAAGCCGGCAATATCTGTTTCTGAGGTAAGCTCAACATCTGTTTCGACTGACACTTCCAAATTCTTTAATTCGTCCGAAGTCGATCGACAGACAGCAATGACGTGATCCCCTCGCTTTTTTAGTTTACGACGATATTCTAAACCGATGCCTCGATTTGCCCCTGTGACTAAGTAAGTACTCATTTTTTCTAATAGTGAACAATAGTAAATAAATAAATCCGAAAAACACAAATATAATCAGCCGTTAACTCTTTTGATTGGCTGAAAGAAAATAATTTATCGGAAGCAACATTTTTGTTAAACTCAACTTTATCCATTCAGGAAGCATAGCAAAGTAAATGAAATTAGATAGGGAATAACTGGGCAGAAACTTTCATTATATGGGTCTTGATGACAGATGTCGAAAAGATCTGGAATTACCATAATCGTTACCTGAACAAGGCTAAAGTGTCCACCTCAGATCTCTCTGTCGATAAGTCAGCGCCTCGGCACAAACTTCATTAAAATTAGGGGCTGCCCCGTCGAATTGTGGTGAGAACTGCTCACTGGAACAAAACCGTAGCGGCTGTAGAATCGTCGCCCGACCTCGTTCTGCTCAAACACTTCCACGTTCAGAGCGCCTCGGAGCTGTACTGCATGATCCATCAGCGATCGCCCCACTCCTTTGTCCTGCATTTCTGGATCCACAAAGAATCCGCCGACGGTTTGCCCTAGCAGGGAAATGAAGCCCACCACTTCTCCCTGATGTTCGTAAACCCAGGTTTCGGCCATTGGCAGATAAAGATCGACAATGTCGGATCGCTCTTGCTGGAAGTAGTTGGCTGGTAGGAAATAATGGGCGATCGCCGCTGCTCGATACCACACCGTCAGCAGTGCAGCCTGATCAACTTCCTGATAAAGGCGAATCTTCATGGACTATAGAGCTTTAAATCTGATTGGTAGCCATTTCTTGTCCTAGTTAGCCCAAGGGTAAGCGATTAAGCTCTTCTCGATGCTGCCGCCACTGTGGGTAAAAAGTATCTATCAATCCCCAGAAGCGGTCATTATGCCTATGTTCCAGCAAGTGGGTCATTTCATGGACTACCACGTACTCCAAGCACGCTAGCGGCTTTTTTGCTAACTCTAGGTTGAGCCAAATACGCTGAGCTCTAGAGTTACAGGTACCCCAGCGGGTCTTCATACGTTTAACGCCAAACTCACGCACCTCAACCCCCATAATAGGTTCGTACTTGACGATAAGGGCTGGAATGATTAACTTCAACTGTTGGCGGTACCATTCACTGATTAGGTGGTGGCGCTTGTTCTGGGAAGTATGGGGACGAACGTAAAGCTTTAGAATCTGGGGAGTCAAGTTGACCTCCGGTGGACCTTGGTGTTCTATGACCTTCAATAGGTAGCTTTGTCCACAGAAGAAGTGGTTTTCTCCGTTAATGTATTGCCTAGGTGCTTCTCTGTCTCGGGCTAGTATTTTCTGCCGTTGTCGCTTGATCTTACACAGATTCGAATAAACATAAGCACGATCAATCTCTCGGTTCATGATAAATTAGGCAAACATCCACACCTAAACGTCGGGAGGGT
>NZ_JADEWJ010000395.1:0-2367 GCF_015207725.1 Synechocystis sp. LEGE 06083 | reverse complement strand
AGCCCAATCAGAACCTCGGTTTGATTACGTCAAAATTGCGATCGCCTCCCCCGAAAGGATCCGCCAGTGGGGAGAACGCACCCTACCGAACGGCACCGTAGTGGGGGAAGTGACCAAACCCGAAACCATTAACTACCGGACCTTAAAGCCGGAAATGGACGGTCTGTTCTGTGAAAAAATCTTCGGCCCTTCCAAGGATTGGGAATGCTGGTGCGGCAAATACAAACGGGTACGGCACCGGGGCATTGTCTGTGAACGCTGTGGCGTAGAAGTAACGGAATCCCGCGTCCGGCGTCACCGCATGGGCTATATCAAATTGGCCGCCCCCGTCACCCACGTGTGGTACCTCAAAGGCATTCCTAGCTACCTCAGCATCCTTTTGGACATGGCCCTGCGGGATGTGGAGCAGATCGTCTACTTTAACGCCTACGTGGTACTTGACCCCGGCAACGCCAGCAATTTGCAGTATAAACAACTGTTGACGGAAGACCAGTGGGTGGAAATCGAAGACCAAATTTATGCCGAAGACTCGGAACTAGAAGGCATCGAAGTGGGCATTGGTGCCGAAGCAGTGCAACGGCTATTGGCGGAATTGCAACTGGAGGAAGTGGCGGAAAAGCTACGGGAAGAAATTCTGGCCAGTAAAGGGCAAAAGCGGGCCAAGCTCATTAAACGTCTGCGGGTAATTGATAATTTCATCGCTACCCACTCCCAAGCGGAATGGATGACCCTGGATGTGATTCCTGTTATTCCACCGGATCTCCGCCCTATGGTGCAGTTAGATGGGGGGCGGTTTGCCACCTCTGACCTAAACGATCTTTATCGGCGGGTAATCAACCGTAATAACCGTCTGGCCCGTTTGCAGGAAATCCTCGCCCCGGAAATTATTGTCCGTAACGAAAAACGGATGCTCCAGGAAGCGGTGGATGCCCTCATTGATAACGGCCGCCGGGGTCGCACGGTGGTAGGGGCCAACAATCGAGCCCTTAAATCCCTCTCCGACATCATTGAAGGTAAGCAGGGTCGTTTCCGTCAGAACCTCTTGGGTAAACGGGTCGACTACTCCGGTCGTTCCGTCATTGTGGTGGGGCCCAACCTCAAAATTTATCAATGTGGGCTGCCCCGGGAAATGGCGATCGAGCTCTTCCAGCCCTTTGTGATTCACCGCTTGATCAAACTGGGCATTGTCAACAATATCAAAGCAGCCAAGAAGTTAATTCTCAAGGGAGACCCCCAAATCTGGAGCGTGCTGGAAGAAGTGATTACCGGCCACCCTGTCATGCTCAACCGGGCCCCCACCCTACACCGTTTGGGTATTCAGGCCTTTGAACCAATTTTGGTGGAGGGACGGGCAATCCAACTCCATCCCCTAGTGTGTCCCGCTTTTAACGCTGACTTCGACGGTGACCAAATGGCGGTACACGTGCCCCTGTCTCTGGAAGCCCAGTGTGAAGCCCGGCTATTAATGCTAGCCTGCCACAACGTTCTTTCCCCTGCCACCGGGAAGCCCATTGTGGCGCCCTCCCAAGATATGGTACTGGGCTGTTATTACCTCACAGCGGAAAATCCCAACGCCCAGAAGGGAGCCGGACGTTACTTTGCCGGTATTGAAGACGCTCTGCGGGCCTACGACCATGGCCAGGTGAACCTCCACGCCCAAATTTGGATTCGTCACCTGGATGAGGAGGTAGTGACGGAAAAACCAGATACGGAAGTTCTCAAAACCGAGGAATTGGGAGATGGCACGGTAATGAAATATTATCGGGAACGGAAGGTGCGGGAAGCAGCGGACGGGGAAATCATCACCCAGTACATTCAAACGACTCCAGGGCGAATCATCTACAACAAAACGATCGCCGAAGCGTTGGTCTTTTAAAGTTGGCCAAAGCCATTAGTTAGTTTATCCAGCCGTTTAACTTTTCGGAGTTACGGCTGTTTTTTTGCAATGGCAAGGCTCAAGGATTAATCCAACTCAAATTCATCTTGCCACTGTTGGTCTTGGGGCCGTTGGGGCTGGGGCGTTTTAGCTAAAACGAAATTTTCCAACACTAAGTAATCCATTTCCGTCCGCATAAAGCAACGGTAGGCATCCTCTGGGGTGCAAACAATGGGTTCTCCCCGCACGTTGAAAGAAGTGTTGACCAGAACCCCACAGCCAGTTAACGCTTCAAATGCCTGCAGCAACTGATAATAGCGGGGATTAGTGTCCGGGTGGACGGTTTGAATACGGGCAGAATTATCCACGTGGGTAATGGCGGGGAGCTGGGAGCGGGGAATGTTTAACTTTTCGATGCCAAATAATTGCTCCTGCTCTGGGGTCAGCGGCAAACGCAGTTCTTCCTGCACATCGGCCACAATCAACATGTA
>NZ_JADEWJ010000049.1:0-17752 GCF_015207725.1 Synechocystis sp. LEGE 06083 | reverse complement strand
AAAGTGGCGTGGTAATTCCCTTGGCGATCGCCAAAGCACCAGTGCACATGGATGATCCGGGGCTGAATAGAAGGCTGACCCGAAACGAACTGTTATTGCAACAAGCCACAGAACTGGCCACCACCCTGAAAGTAGATGCCCACCCAGCCCTGCGCATTGATGACGATGTGGCCAGGGCCATTAGCCACACAGCGAGGGAAAAAAATGCCGATCTGATCATCATGGGTTGGAGTCAGCAGTCCCTTGGTTTACGAGCTAAATTGTTTGGCAGCACCATCGATAGTGTGTTTTGGTCGGCCCATTGTCCGGTGGCGGTGATGCGACTTCTGTCCGACCCCCATTCTTTCCATCGCATTCTTTTCCCCATTAAAAATCTCACTCCCCAAACCTTGGAACTATTCCAGTTCACCCAGCGCTTGGCGGAAACCAATGGAGCCATTGTCACCCTGCTCCATGTTTGTCCCCACAACACATCTCCACAACAGGTGCAAGCATTTAAAACGGAAATGGAACGGTTTTTAGACCAGTGCCAGGCCACAGCAGAATATCCGATTAAAGTTATTTGCCATGACGATGCCGCTAAGGTACTAGTCCGGGTTTCCCACACCTTTGACCTGGTCGTGCTCCGTTCTTTTCGAAGGCGATCGGTGGGGGGAGTGGCCCTGGGGGAAGTCACCGATAAAATTCTGCGGGAAATTACCAGTTCCTTCGTTTTGTTTGGTGATCCCTACGCTTAAATTTTTACTGGGGTAACCATCGGTGGTGAAAGTTATTCTCAAAAACTGCCAGAGTCGTAATATCTACGTAAAATCTTCCCAGCAAAAAGGCAAGATTTTATTGCGGCTCCGGCAGGGGCGGCTTCGGCTTCCTCAGACCATCGGGGGGATAGCAAGCTTCTCCAGCATCAAACAGCTCTTGGAGTTTCTGCACATTATTAGGATGTTCAAAGACCGGGCCACGGATGCCGTAGAAGTCCTTAACGCCCACAAACCTGCCCGTAATGTCGTGGGGAAAGCCCCAAAGACTGCTTTGCAACAGTACCGCCTGATCCTCTGGTAGGGCCAAGGGTTCATTGCCATGGTCAATACGATTAATCCCCTGAAAACGCTCTAGGGTGCCATAGCCCGGTGACCAGACATTATAAAAGCCTCGCACATCCTCCTTGCCGGGGGTTTCATTCCGGAAGAAGTGTACGGAACCCTTGGGAGAAAATAAAATTTCACCCTGTTTTTGCACAAGGGATCCCATTTTGATGGGAGCAAGATTGATACCCGGGACTTGACCGGCTTTGATGGTTTGCTGTTTCTCCTGGGCACTGTAGAGTCGAATTTGAGAATTTTCTGTCGAGAAAAACCATTCGTCGTTGTCAAGATGGAAATGGGGCGGCGGCCCTGCATTGGGTGGCAAGATGGTTTCCGACATCTCGTATAGTCCACAGGTATCAGGAATTGTCCGCAAGAACACCACAATATCTTTACCAGGGGTTTGGATAGCCTCGGGATTTTTCAAGAATCGGGGCATGGTCAACTTCAAACCGGTGTCAGGGAAATCATAGGTAATTCTCTCTGTCATGCCCCGACGATTCGTTTCGGAAAATGTATAGTCTCCATCCCCCATGGGGGTATAAAGACTGCCCTTAGGACTATTGGCCAAACTCGGTACGAGGGTCGCCACCACAATAGCGAGGGTGGTAGCGGCTCCCACGAGCCAAGCCCAGGGAATACCCCGCCAACACTTTAGTCTTTGCAGTAATAAGTTCATTGACCCGATCCTTAGGTACATACGACGATTTTCACATATCTTGGCAGAGGCCGGCCAAGCCAGACCCCTGCACGGGCCAATGGTAGAATGGAGGCTGCTTTGAGCCCTGTTATCTGGTTCCCTTGGGGGGAATTGGAGCGCAACTCAAACCTTTCAAACTGCCTTGGAGTAATTGCATGACTGACTCGCCCGATCGCCTGATTGCGACTGACCTCAGAAACGAAATGTCGCGCTCATACCTGGAATATGCCATGAGTGTGATTGTCGGGCGGGCGTTACCCGATGCACGGGATGGACTCAAGCCAGTCCATAGACGCATTCTCTATGCCATGTATGAGTTGGGACTCACCCCCGATCGCCCCTTCCGGAAATGTGCTCGGGTTGTGGGGGAAGTGCTGGGAAAATACCACCCCCACGGGGATACAGCGGTGTATGACGCCCTGGTGCGGATGGCGCAGGAATTTTCCATGCGGGAACCGTTAATCGACGGCCATGGCAACTTTGGCTCCGTTGACAACGACCCCGCCGCCGCCATGCGGTACACCGAATCTAGACTTAGACCCCTTTCCACCAATGCCCTCCTGCGGGACATCGAAGCCGAAACCGTAGATTTCATTGATAACTTTGACGGTTCCCAACAGGAACCAGTGGTGCTCCCCGCCCGCATTCCCCAACTTTTGATCAATGGTTCCTCCGGCATTGCCGTGGGCATGGCCACCAATATTCCTCCCCATAACCTAGGGGAAGTCATCGACGCGGCGATCGCCGTGGTGCAAAACCCCGACATCAGCGAACAGGAACTGATGCAAATCATTCCCGGCCCAGACTTTCCCACCGGGGCCCAAATCCTCGGGCGATCGGGCATTCGGGAAGCCTATCTCACCGGGCGGGGCTCCATCACCATGCGGGGGGTTGCCAGCATTGAGACCATGGAACACCCAGGCCGTCCAGACCGGGATGCCATTATCATCACCGAGTTGCCATACCAGACCAATAAGGCATCTTTAATTGAACGCATTGCCGACCTAGTTAACGACAAAAAAATTGATGGCATTGCCGACATCCGGGACGAGAGCGACCGGGACGGCATGAGAATTGTCATCGAACTGAAACGGGATGCCTATGCCAGGGTGGTGCTCAATAATCTCTATAAGCAAACCCCCATCCAGAGCAACTTTGGTGCTAACTTGCTGGCCCTGGTGGACGGAGAACCCCAGGTTTTAACCATCAAAAAATTCCTGACGGTGTTCCTCGACTTCCGCGTGGAAACCATCACCCGCCGCACTCGCTACGAACTGCGTAAAGCAGAGGAAAGGGACCATCTTCTGCAGGGTTTACTCATTGCTCTGGATAATCTGGATGCAGTCATTCGCCTCATCCGGGCCGCCGCCGATACCGCCAGTGCCAAAACTGAATTGGTAGAAGGCTTTGCCTTGTCGGAAGTGCAGGCCGATGCCATTTTGCAAATGCAATTACGACGCCTAACCGCCCTAGAAGCGGATAAGATCACCGCTGAGCACGAAGAATTGCAGACTAAAATTGCGGATCTCCAGGACATCCTCGCCCGCCGGGAACGGGTCAACGCCATCATTGAAGAAGAATTGGAGCAAATTAAGGCCATCCACGCCACCCCCCGCCGCACCGTTATTGTCCAAGAGGACGGGGAACTGATCGACACGGATTTAATTGCCAATGACCAAGCCTTAATTTTATTGACGGAACAGGGCTACATCAAACGAATGCCTGCCAACACCTTTGGCACCCAAAACCGGGCCACCAGGGGTAAAGCCGCGGCCAAAATTAAGGAAGACGACGGAGTGGAGCATTTCCTTTCCTGTTGCGACCACGACAAGGTGCTGTTCTTTAGCGATCGGGGGGTAGTTTACAGTCTCAATGCCTACCAAATTCCCATCGCTTCCCGCACCGCCCGGGGAGTCCCCATTGTGCAAATGTTGCCCATCCCCAAGGATGAAAAAATTACGTCCCTGGTTTCCGTCTCAGAATTTGATGACGATACCTATTTCATCATGCTGACCAAGCAGGGCTACATCAAAAAAACGGCTCTGTCTGCCTTCAGTAATATCCGCTCCAATGGTCTGATCGCCATCTCCTTGGTGGAAGGGGACCAGTTGCGCTGGGTACGCTTAGCCAAAGCAGAAGATAGTATTATCATTGGTTCCCAAAAGGGCATGGCCATCCACTTCAAAGCGGATCAGGACGAACTGCGGGCGCTGGGTAGGGCCACCAGGGGGGTTAAATCCATGCGCCTCCGATCGGGGGATGCCCTCATTAGCATGGATATTTTGCCCAGCCAAGTGGTGGCCAACATTGGCATTGGAGGTGACGATGAAGCGGATGAGGATTTGGGCCCCGATAGCGATGCCATTTTGGAGGAAAGCGAAAATCCTGGCCCTTGGTTGCTGGGGGTAACCATGAAAGGGTTTGGCAAACGGGTGCCGGTGGGTCAGTTCCGCTTGCAACACCGGGCGGGCTTGGGAGTAAAAGCCATCCGCTTCAAATCCAAGGATGATCAGCTAGTGGCTCTCCATGTGGTCAACTTCGACGACGAATTGATGATCGTCACCAACCGGGGCATTATTATCCGCCAATCGGTCAATGATATTTCGCCCCAGTCCCGCAGTGCCACCGGAGTACGGGTACAACGATTAGATGCCGACGATGCGATCGCCGCTGTGGCCCTGGTGCCCCCTTCCGGGGAGGAAGAATTAGCCGAAACCTCAGAAAGCGAAGAGAGTTAATGTTCTCCCAACCTACTGCAACCATTACCCTGGCCGTTGTGGGCGATATCCATGACCAATGGGAATTGGCAGACCACCAAGCCCTCCAGGCCGTCGCTGTAGATTTAGTGCTATTTGTGGGGGATTTTGGCAACGAATCATTGCCGGTGGTCAGCTTAATTGCCTCCTTACCCATCCCCAAGGCCACGGTATTTGGTAACCACGATGCTTGGTTCACCGCCTCCGATTGGGGCCGCAAAAAGTGCCCCTACAATCGCCAAAAGGAAGACCGGGTTAAGGCTCAGCAGGAACTACTGGGGTTGGCAGATGTTAGCTATGGCCGCCGGGATTTTCAGCAATTTGGCCTCTCGGTGGTGGGGGGCAGGCCCTTTACCTGGGGGGGCAATGAATGGAAAAACAAACAGTTTTTGCGGGAACGGTATGGCATGGAAAGCTTTACCCAGTCCCAAACCCAGATTGCCGCAACGGCCCTGGCTAGCCCCCATGAAACGTTAATTTTTTTGGCCCATAATGGTCCCAGCGGCTTAGGCAATCAGGCAGAATCCATCTGTGGTCGGGATTGGAACCCCTTGGGGGGCGATTTTGGCGATCCCGATTTGGCTTGGGCGATCGCTTCTGTGCGGGAACAGGGTAAACGGGTACCGTTGGTGACCTTCGGCCATATGCACCATCGCCTTAGACATCGTCAGGATCGTCTGCGGGAGAGGGTTTGTGTGGATCATCAAGGAACGGTATATCTCAATGCGGCCTGTGTGCCCCGCATCCAAACGGAAAAAGACGGTTTGCCCCCTGCCCGTAATTTTTCCCTGGTGACTTTGGTTAATGGTGCTGTGGAAAAAATCACCCTGGTTTGGTTACGGAGTAACGGAGAAATTATCAGCCAGGAAACCCTTTGAATTAGTGCCCATTAACTCGCCCAGGCTTAGTTTTTCTGGTTGTGCAGGAATTCTAGGGAGCAAGAATGGTTCAAAACTACGTCCCCCCATGTTATTTTCGCCGCCAGTGTGATCTACCCTGGTTTTACCTATTTTTCATCAACGGAGGGAATAGGGTTTTTCTAAACCATGACTTACCATCAGGGTTTGATTACCCATAATTTCCTCTGCCCCACCATCGGCCACGATCTGCCCCTGATCAATGACTATCACCCGGTCACAGACTTCCAAGACAAACTCCAGATCATGGGAGGAAATGAGCAACGTTTCCTGGAACTGTCCCAAAAAGTTAATCAATTGACGGCGGGCCCTAATATCCAAGCTGGCCGTGGGTTCGTCGCAGAAGAAAATTTTCGGGGCCATGGCCAACAAACCGGCGATCGCCACCATTTGCTTTTCCCCTCCCGACAGGTGATGGGGCAACCGTTCTAGCAAAGCAGTAACTCCTGTTAACTGGGCCGCCTGGGTCACCCGTTGGGCCACTGTTTCCGCCGACAGTCCCATATTTTGCGGACCAAAGGCAATGTCATCCCACACAGAAGTGGCAAATAATTGGTCGGTGGGATTTTGAAACAATAACCCCACTTCTGGTAAAAATTTCCCCGGTTGTAGGGGACTGCCCCATAGCTCAATGGTGCCGGCGCTGGGTTTGAGCAGTCCACAGAGTAGTAAAAATAAGGTGGTCTTGCCGCAACCGTTATGGCCAATGATCCCCAACCGCTCCCCCGGGGCAACCTGCAACGATAGACTGTCCAACACTGGTGCCTGGCCACCATAGGCAAAGCATAGTTCCCGCACTGTGATTGCTTTGGGTTCTGGGGATAGAATCGCTTCCTCCTCTCTACCCTGGTCCAGACCCCGCACATTGGTTAAAGTCACAGGCTCACCTCCGCCACCACAAAACCGACGGCGATCGCCAATACGGCCACCGTTAAACCCCAACCCCTTGAGCATTGCTCTGTTGTGGTGACTGTGCCCCCCAGGGAAGTTGTTTGGCCGTAACCCCGTAGGACCATGGCTTGGTAAACCCGTTGAGACTGTTCATAACTACGGAGCAAAAGATTCCCCAACAACATCGCCCAGTGGGCTACCGATCGCCGTTTTGCCGGCCGTTGTCCCAATCCTCGTAATTGCATTGCTTGCTTCATGGTGCCGAGAGTATGGCCAATGTCGTATAGGTAACGGTAGGCCAACAGGGCCATATCTGCCATCAAAGGAGGTAAACCCAAACGACGTAAACATCTGACCATAGTTAAAAAAGGGGTGGTGCCAAAGATAATAAAACCCAGGGTAAGAATAGAGAAAAATCGCCCGGCAATGAGCACCATGGCCGTTAACCCCTCCCCACGAACACTGATCCATCCCCACTGCCCCAGCACCGTTTCCCCACTGGTCAAAGGCAGTAGAATAACCACCGCCAAAATGAATAACCCAGGATAACTGCAGCGTTGGCGCAGAAAACTTAGGGGTAAACCGGATAATCGATAGAGCAACGCAGTCACAGTCACCATGGGAATAACTAACCAAACCCGTTGCACCATGGCCAAGGCAAACATTAACGCCATGAGGCTGACTAGTTTTTGCCGGGGTTCCCAACGATGCATTGGCGATCGCCCAGGTACATAGGTTTCTAAACCAATCAAGCCCACGGCCTAACCCTCCAATAATTCCGGTTTGACCCGTTGCAAAAATAAAACCACCATGACAGTGAATATACCTTCCAGCAGTATTAGGGGTAAATGTCCCAGGGCCACCACCAGAATGGCTCGGTGTTCAGCGGCGGCATCTAAGCCGGTCGGTAAACTGGTCAAAGTCAGGCTAATGAAAATTAGCACAGTTAAGGCTAAACCCCCACTGCCCCCCAAAAAAGCACAAATACCAGTGGGCCAGGGCTCCGGTAGAAATTTTTCCAGGCCATAGCGCAGTTGAAAAATATGATAGGCCGCCAACGCTGGTAACCCCATTAACACCCCATTAATACCCAAAGTGGTCAGTCCCCCGTGGCCCACCATCAACGCTTGGAAAAAGAGGCCAATCAAAATAGCGGGCAGGGCAAAATAGCCCAGTATTACCCCCAACAAACCATTGAGTACGAGATGGACACTGACTGGGGGCAGGGGAATATAAAGAGAGGACGCAACAAAAAAAGCTGCCGTCAGTAACGAAGCTTTGGGGATGTTTTCTAAGGTATTCCCTTGATGGTTAATTTGCCTTAAACAATACCAGGTGGCCAGCCCCGTTACCGCATAACCCCCTGCCACTATCTGGGGAGGCAATAGACCATCGGGAATGTGCATCTAGGTTCTACCTTTGCTGTGGCTTTGACTTTTACTGCTAAAAAATAGGGCTGTGCCCACAAATCCCCAAATGACTGCTCCGATGGTAATGCCCCGTTGCATGGGGGATAGGGCGGCGGCGTTGGGAACGGAGGCTACGGTGATCTCCGGGGTCATTTGGTCGGAGTTGGATTGCTCGGAACCTGAATCCATTGTGCCACCATTGGCTGTTTTCGCCTGCCAAGGTATGGTGACCATAGCCCCATGGCCCCCTTGCCGCACAGCAACTTCCCAGTTACCAGGGCGATCGCCTGCGGGGGTGAAGGTAAATTTACCCTGTTCGTCGGTGACCCCCGTTAACCAAGGTTGGGAGGAACTGTCTGGAGCATAGACCAACACCTGGGCTTCCGTCATGGGTTCTCCGGAGTCGTATTGGGCTGCCACGGCGATCGCCGCCACGGAATGATGTTCTACTTTAACTCCGTGGGCGAGGACAGGGGCCGTGTGGCTAAGTATGCCTCCCGCTAAAAAAAACAAGACTAAACTAGATTTCATCGGATTTACGGGTTGACGGAAGTGGTGGTGTTAAATTCTCGGGTTTGTCGGCAATGGCCTTCCCCCACATGGCCAAGGTTGGCCAAAACTTGCAAAAAGGTTTGATAATCTGCCTCCCCTAATTGGGCTTGCAAATCCTCGCTGTTGATTTCAATGCCCTTTTCCTGGGCCAGGGCCGCTAGGGGGGCAAAACCGAAAGCACTAAGGTTAATGTCGCTGTCGGCGGGTTCTTTCCCTTCCCCAAATAAATGATCTAAGTGAAAGGTTGCTTCCAAATCGGCCTTACCCCCGGCAGTTAAAATGCCCTTGCGTTCATCTCCAACAAAATCACCACAAATAAAGTCCAATTGCTCTTTCACCCCTAATTTGAACGGAATTGTCCGACCATCTTTAGTTGCCGTTCCCTCCAGTAAAATTGAGTAACCTTGGGCTGGGCCTGCTGCGGCCAGGGGCATTTGCCAAGATAAAGCGTTAAATTTTCCCGCCGGAGCCGGGGTTTCCCCCACTAAAACAGTTTCAGCGTCTTTTCCTGCTGCTGCTAAATCCACTACGGTGGACCCTGGTATGGCGATCGCCACGGCCGTATCTGGCAATGGAGCATCAGTGCTGGCATCAAAGGCCGGCTCGATCTGGTAAGCATTAATTTCCGCCAGGGAAACATAAACGTGACTAAAGTCCAGAGACCAGCCATCCTTAGTGGTCAGACCTTCCCGGGCCCGTTCTTCTCCGTTGGCCCGCACTGTTAAAGTGCCCTGGTTCACTGGGGGAGAGGCTTTCAGTTCTGGGGAGGAAAGGGTTTCACCACCACAGCCAGATAACAATACCAGTAGCAGTGATGCCAAAGACCACCCCCTTGTAAATGGCGATCGCATAGTTTTCCCTGGGAGGCACAAACAACGCTTCTGATGTGTTCTTCCCATAGTCAAAGGTGGAAAAATTTACCTGACACTGGAGAGATTGGAAGCACAATTCCTACTTAACCTTGCCTGCTCAAAAAGTACAATACCCTCTGGGGGCAAGGGGCATCCAGTTTCCCCATTGTTTCTTGACAGTAGGGCAGGGCATAGGTAAGCCCAAAATTTGGTTTAATAGCGGCACTAATGGGGAAGCTCCCAGATCCTTATTGTCCCTCGCCCTAACCGGGAAGCATGGATCATAAACTCTATCCCTGGGGACAAATTTTGTGGACGGGGAGGAAACTACTTTTTTTCCAGGTTGGTTTCCCTTTTGTTCGGACTTAATCCATACATTTTTGTTAACTTCAGTAACAATAGATACCGTTATGGAAATCTCCTAGGGTTTTATGTTATGTTGAGTGTAAATCTAAATGTAAGTTTTTCACTGCCTTTCGGAGGGTAGAAGTAATGAATAATCGTAAACGTGTTTTGACTCAAACGGCGATCGCCCACAAAGAAACCCTGCGTCAAAACCTCCAGCACCGACTAGAGCGGGCTCGGGCCGCCGGCAATCAGTCCCTTGTCAGTCAACTGGAAGCAGAAGCCGCTTACCTCCATCTGTAGGTTGGATTGGTGGGGTTTTGAGTGCCCCAAAGACGCCAAGAACATAGTTGACTAATGGTTGACAAAGTTTGCAAGAAATTTCTAGAGTTGATGGCGATTTATCCCCGGGATAGGTCGCCTTTTTGCTGGGATTTGCACCATTAACAGCCTGTAAACAGAAATATTGTTTGAACCTTAACTGCCCCATGCTTGTCCGGAAATTTCCAGCATTAGACTTAAAGTGAGTTCGAGTCACCACTGGAAGTTTCTAATCAAAGAAAACCTGCCAAAAGTTTTCCTCCCTGGGGGGTTTCTGTTGAGATTTCCTTGACCCAGGTCAGCTCAAACCGAAATGGGCACTCCTTGTCCTTGGCATAAATAATCACTCGAACTTTTCGGGGCAGACCTTCTGGGAAAAATCGTCCCAACGTTTCAGCAACTCGACTTCGGTATTTTTTTCACTAGTATTCAAGAGTTGCAGGGGAAACAGATGAAATTGCCGATGGCGATTAAAAGCATCCATTGCCGCTTGACTTGCCTGTACGCGAGCCACCTCCAGGGTAGCTTGACTGCTGCAAATAGTTTCCGCATAGATATTTATGGCCAGTGTCTGATTGAAGTTGTCAGGAAATTCGAGGGGCTGGAAAAATGCAAGCAACATCACACTAGGTTATCTCCCAGGCAGAATAACTTTAGACAAGTCCAAGCGTAAACCAAAACTTTGTGTTAATTATCTTAAAATATTAGATAAGAAAATTTGGGTAACAGATATAATTACCTAATGATTAAGCATTGAGGTCTAAATCATGAAGGTATTACATTTGGTGCTGATGGCAACTTTCTCTGTGGTTTATGCAACCCTTGCTGTGGCAAGTCCCATTACCTACTATGGTCAGAAAGGGGAATATACCGTCGACTACGAAGCAGGAACCTATCGAGGCTGTGTTTATGGGACAGGCTGTATTAAATTAGGTCCCAGCCGTAAAGCAGGCATTTCAACTTGGAAAAATGGAGATTATACCTACTCAATTAATGACAACACAGTGGAAGTTTATCTAAAAGGTAAATTAATTTTTAAAGATACATTTAATTAAAATTAATCTCTCCACTCCCCTTCTTTCCAAACAGTTTCAGTGTTTTGAGAATGAGAACGTCAATTCATTCTTTGGAATCAGAATTGGTAACCAAATTACCTAGTGGTTCGCCATGGGATTAGGTTTCGCTAACCTAAAAATACTTTGCCAATGCGTCCGTAGTTAAATGCCCGGTTTTTTCCCAAGAGAATGCCCCGGCCCTGGCTAAGCTCTGTTGTTGTAGCTGTTGGCGCAAACTGTCATCCTTCCACACCTGGTCCATGGCTTGGTAAATTTCCCCAACATTAAAAGGGTCAACCAGTAGGGCGGCATCCCCTGCCACTTCGGGTAGAGAGGAGACGGAGGAGGTAATTACCACCGTGCCACAGGCCATGGCTTCCAGCACCGGAAAACCAAATCCTTCCCAGAGAGAAGGAAATACCAGGGCGATCGCCTGGCGATAAAGTTGCCGCAGTTGGTCGTAGCTGACGTAGTCCAAACAATGCACCAATGGACCAATGCCTAATTCCTTCGCCAAGGTCATTAATTTGGGGGTGTAACGGCGATCGGTGGGGCCTGCCAAAATTAACTCAACATCTCGGTTGTTGGTAGTTTGGATAAACCGGGCAAAAGCTTCGATCAGCCTGGCCACATTTTTATGGGGGTCGTGCCGGCCCACAAAGAGAAAGTAGGGCTTTTCCCTAGGCGGTAAATTATCTTCCCCTGGCTGAAAATGCTCCCGGTCATATCCCAAGGCGATCGGGGTAATTTTACTGGCAGGAATTTGGAAATAATCCACCACATCATCGGCCGTGGCTTGGGAGTTGCAAAGAATATGTTCCGCTTGTCCCAACACCAAGGGCAGATAAAACTTGCAATAGCTGGTTAGGGGAGATTTCCAATGGGGAAACCGGAGGGGAATTAGGTCGTGTACCATCACCACTGTGCGACAACCGGACCAAAGGGGAGCTTCCGGAATCGGAGAAAAAAGCAAGGAAGCCTTTAACTGTTGGCAAAGTTTGGGTAGCTGAAACTGGGTCCAGACTAGACGATTAAAATGGCCCCGACTGCCCTGGGCCGGGGTGAGATTATTCGGCACGGTTTGGCAAGCAAAATTAGCCACCATGCGAGAGGTTAGTAAGGTTGGGTTGAGGGATTTAAGATGGGGAAAAACGTTGCTGGCATAGACGCTCAACCCCGTCGGTTGGGCCAGCAAAAAGGAAAGATTAATTAGTAAGTGGGAATCGGCCATGGCAACAATGCTGACCTACTTTTTGCCGGGAATGGGACCCCGTCGTCCTTGGCCGTAGCTAGATTCTTGGAGAAACTTTTGGAAGTGTTGCACGTAGGGATGGGCTGCCGATCGCCCTAATTCTTCCAAAGCTTGTTGGTAGGGGGTCTCAGAACGATAAATCAAGCGAAAGGCCTGTTTGAGGGCACTCAGATCCTCCGCCGACATGCCAGACCGTTGCAAACCGATGAGATTCAAAGAACGTACCCGGGAAGGATTACCCTCCACAATGGTAAAAGGTGGCACATCCCGTTCAATGCGACTCATGCCCCCCACCATGGCCAACCGGCCAATATGGACAAATTGGTGGACTCCCAAAACGCCACTGATTCTCGCCTGGGACTCAATATAGATGTGCCCCGCCAAAGCCACTGAGTTGGCAATGATTACTTCATTTTCAATGACGCAATTGTGGGCCACATGGGCATAGGCCATCAACAAATTGCGATCGCCAATGCGGGTCACTGCCCCCTCTTCCGTCGCCCGGTTAATGGTGACGTATTCCCGAATTTGGTTATTGTTGCCAATTTTGACCCAGCTTTCTCCCCCCTTATACTTCAAATCCTGGGGTTCACAACCAATGACTGCACCGGGGAAAATACGATTTCCTGTACCAATTTCTGTAGGGCCTTCCACCACCACATGGGGGCCGATCACAGTGTTAGCCCCGATAGTAACTTTTTCCCCGATGACACTAAAAGCCCCCACCTGGACTGTGGCATGTAACTGGGCTTGGGGATGGATAATGGCCGTTGGATGGATAGATGGGGACAAGGTCGCTTCTCCCAAGCGGTTATCAGTCAACATTAATCTCTCGGAATGGGGGATAATCGGAGCAGGGACAAGGGCAAATAACTTCCCCATAGATTAGCAGGCATTGTACCCCCTGGAGTGACCCCCAGGAGCTTGATCTTCTCTGCAACTCTGATTACAATCCAGTGGTTTGGTGATGGTGTCAATTTCGTCTTGGTGTTAACCCGTATGCTTAGCTCTATCGGTTCTAACGACTCTAAACATAATCTTAAGAAGTATCTTAAACAACTCCGCCGTCCCTTTGCTCCCATTGGCTGTGGTCTGTTGATGGCCAGCGGTATGGTTTTTGCTCCGATCGCCGCCGTGGCTGGGGACTGGAACCAGTTTGATGTTTGTGTGAGCGAACTGAAGCGGAATGGAGTCAGTGATGATGCGGCCGCCTCCGGGTGTGCCCAGGCGATTATTCCCAAGGAAATGTCCCAATGTGTCAACATGATCAGCCGTAACACCAACATCACCGGCATTGTGGCTTTGCAATCCTGTTTCCAAGTACGTCGCCCGGTGGATTTGGGGAACTGTGTGGTGGACATTGACCGGGGGGTAGTGGGGCGAAACCGCTCTCCAGAGGGGGAAGATGTGACCATGGCTGCCCTCAATAGCTGTCGCCAAAGTTTACTGCCTGGCCGTCATTCGGAATGCGTGCTGGCCCTGAGTCGGGAAGTTTCCGATTTCACGCCCCAAAAAGCGATGAATACCTGCCTAGCGGCGGAGGATTTCCCCCGGGATCTTTTCCCTGCCTACAGTGAAACCCAACCAAATTAGGACGGCCTAGGCTGATTTTTGATTATACTTCTTGTGAAAAGCTATTTTTCTGGGGGAGCTTTTAACAAAAATTGGAGTAATTTTGGAGAAACTCTAAATGTAGTTTTCTCAAGCCGGCTAATAACATCAGGTAAATTGACAATATCCTGTCGATTTGCCTCCTGTAAGACCCCCAATAAGCCAGTTGTTTTCAAACCACGACTTAGGGCAACTTTGCGGCCCAGAGCATCATCTATAATGAGCAAGTCGGCCTGTTCTGCTTCTGCCAAAACGATGGCTGTTTGCTCGCCCAAGTCTAAAGTTTTCAAATGAAGATTCGTACAGTCTTCTATTTTCCTAATCTCTAGCCATGGTGGTGGCTTTGAGATCCATTTTTGCACTATCTCGGGTGAGTTCGGATGGGACAATTCCCGTTGAATAACTGTAGTGATTAAAACTCTTTAGTAGAGTCTTTGTAGTATTTGTATTTCATCAATCAAAATAAGGTAACAAATAACAGAAGTTTCTGAAATAACAATCACGCTTTAAGTTTTCCCTGTTGCCGTAACTCCTGATGTCTTTGCTCATCTGCGGCTAGATCTAGTTGATCATAGTCCAAATTAAGCCCATTGTTTTTCAACCAATTATCAACTTCTAAGCGAGTAGAAAATCCTAGTAACTCCCTCAGTTTACCTACACTAATAGAGCCGTCTTTGTAGGCTTCAATTAAAGTAATTTCCATTAATTTTTTTCTATATTGCCCCATTTAATTTGTAGTGGGTTGGCTAGCTCATCGGGCAACGCAATTTGTATTTGCACATTTTTTTGATCTATTTTTTGAAGAAAAACAAACGTAAGGAAGATTTTGGTAAACAACCCCCATTCTAACGTTGCTCCTGTCCAAGGGTTAAGAGAACGAGCTAGGGGAAAATTGCCTGAGATTAGCCGGATAATTAACCACGGCCCCGATGACCACGATCGCCGGGGCTTGAAAATTTTCTGCCTCAATCTGGGCCAAAATAGTAGCAAAAGTACCCACCAATTCCTGTTGTTCTGGACAGGTTCCCCAGCGGATCAGGGCAATGGGAGTATCTTCTGGCAACCCCGCCAACTGTAACTGGGGCAAAATAGTGGCCAAACTATACACCCCCATATAAATCACAATGGTCTCCGATCCCCTGGCGATCGCCGCCCAATTCACCTCTGGCCGATATTTGCCTGCCGCTTCGTGGCCAGTGACAAAGGTAACGGAAGAGCTATAACTGCGATGGGTGAGGGGAATGTGAGCATAAGCCGGCGCAGCAATGCCCGCCGTAATGCCCGGCACCACCTCCACTTCAATACCAGCCCGTACTAAATCTTCCATTTCTTCCCCTCCCCGGCCAAAAATAAACGGATCTCCCCCTTTGAGGCGTACCACCACCGCATATTTTCGGGCCAATTGCTCCAAAAGTGCCGTCGTTTCCTGTTGTAATTTTGTATGTCTGCCCCTTCTTTTCCCCGCATCCACCAATTTCGCTTGGGGATTAACCATGGCCAAAATAGCCGGACTTACCAAAGCATCATAAACCACCGCCTCAGCATTTTCCAACAAAGCCTTGCTCTTAATGGTCATTAATCCGGGATCCCCAGGGCCGGCACCCACCAAATACACCTTTCCCATCAGTCCGTTGTGCAAATCTAGAACCACCTTTTCGATAATTTTGTTATTTTTGAATGGCAATTATTAATTAACTAAAGTCTCTATTTTGACCTCCGGTAAAGCCCCCTGCATTTTGCCAAACCAATCGATCAGATTATCCATTTGTTTAGCCGGTGGCAATACCCCCAGTCCCCGCACCACAACTTTTTTCGTACTGTAAACAAAGCGGGATTGGAGATGGCTGGGCAAATTTTCTGCTAACAACTTCCAGGCTGGTTCTTCCATGGGGGTTTCCAGAACAAGATTTTGTTTGCCCTCCACCTTAATGCGGGAAAAGCCCAAAGACTTAGCTAAATGCTTGAGCTTTACCACTTTAAATAATTCTTCCACTGGACTCGGTAGTGTACCATACCGATCGCCCCAATCCAGGGCAACTTTGGGTAACTCATCGGTGGATTCAATGCTGGTAATGGTGCGGTAGGCGGCCATTTTTTCTTCCAAATCGGGAATGTAATCGCTGGGGATGAAGGCCGTCAGGGACAAGTCGATTTGGGTATCCTCCACTTTGGGAATTTCCTGCCCTTGAATTTCCCGGATGGCATCCTGCAACATTTCCATGTAAAACTCATAGCCGATCGCCTCAATTTGTCCGGATTGTTCTGCCCCCAACAAATTACCTACACCCCGAATTTCCATGTCTCTAGTGGCCAGTTGATAACCGGAGCCCAGTTGGCTAAATTCCTGGAGTGCCCGCAGTCTTAACCTAGCTTTTTCTGTTAGCTGTTTTTGATTAGGATAGAGTAACCAAGCATGGGCCTGAATGCCCGATCGCCCCACCCGTCCCCGTAGTTGATAGAGTTGGGCCAAGCCAAATTTTTGGGCATCTTCGACAATAATTGTGTTTACCCTGGGAATATCCAAACCAGCCTCGATAATGGTAGTACACACTAGAATATCTGCCTCTCCATCATTGAAGGCCAACATGGTACTTTCCAGTTCCGATTCTTCCATTTGACCGTGGCCAATGGCAATGCGAGCACTGGGCACCATCTGGCGCAATTGTCCCCCCAATTCTTCAATGCCTTCAATGCGGGGCACCACATAAAAAACCTGGCCTCCGCGGTCTAGTTCGTTACGGATGGCGGTGCGAATTACTTCGGGATTATAGGGAGATAAATGGGTTTTAATGGGACGGCGGGAAGGAGGCGGAGTGGTAATTAAGCTCATTTCCCGGATGCCAGACAAGGACATATACAGGGTGCGGGGAATGGGAGTGGCAGTGAGGGTTAAGACGTCGACTTCCGTTTTTAAGGTCTTAATTTTTTCCTTTTGGTTAACGCCAAATCGCTGTTCTTCGTCAATGACTAGTAAGCCCAAATCTTTGAATTTCACCGATGGGCCCAATACCTGTTGGGTACCTACCACAATATCCAGTTCACCACTTTTTAACTTAGCTAAAATTTCCTTTTTTTCTGATGCTGTCCGGAATCGATTTAACAACCCAATGGTGATGGGATAGGGGGCAAATCTTTCTTTAAGCGTGTGGTAATGCTGTTGGGTTAACACCGTGGTAGGAGCCAATAAAGCCACCTGTTTATTCCCACTGGTCACGGCCTTAAAAATAGCCCGCACTGCCACCTCTGTTTTGCCAAAGCCCACATCGCCACACACTAATCGATCCATCGGGCGATCGCCTTCCAGGTCCCGTTTCACATCCTGCACTGCCTTGAGTTGATCGGGGGTGGGTTGGTAGGGAAAAGAATCCTCCAATTCCTGTTGCCAGGGACTATCCGGGGGGTAAGCATAACCTATTTGTTTTGCCCGTTTGGCATAGAGATTGAGCAAATCCACTGCCAACTTTTTGACCGCTTTACGGACTTTATTTTTGGTGGCTTCCCAAACTTTCCCCCCCATTTTATGCAGTTCTGGCGGTCTAGTGCCCGTATGGCGAAAACGGGATAAACTGTCCAAACTGTCCGCAGGTACCCGTAAAATACCGTCGGCGTATTGGATCATTAAATATTCCCGATTGGCCAAGGCATCCAACTTTAAAAATTTACCAATGCCATGGCTTTTATGGACGACATAATCCCCAGGGGAAAGTTTATTAATATCAACTTGTTTAGAGGTGGCCCGCCGTCGTTTCCGGACATATTCCGGTGTGGCTAAAGCGTGTTGCCCAAATAGCTCCCGGTCCGTAACTAGCACCACCCGAAATGTGGGCAGAATAAAGCCCTCCAGTTCCGCCATGCCCGCATATTTTAAAGTCACCGCTGTCCGTTGGATGTGGCTTTTTTCAATGGCAGGGTAATCCCTGGGGTTGGCAATGAACTGCACCGCACAGTCATGTTCTTGCAGGAGGGAAACGGTGCGACTGGGTTGGGCTGAAATTAACCAAGTGCTGTAT